>CALVRK010000053.1 GCA_944358565.1 uncultured Bacilli bacterium | reverse complement strand
ACGTTCGGCTTTACGCTGCAAGCAGCGGGGAAATGCCCTAGAGTTTAGGCATACACTGTATGCCTAAACTTATTATAGTCCTCCACCAGAGCCAAATGAATCTAACTCTTGCTGGGTAACCATAATATTAATTCTCATTCGTTTACTACCACATACAAACAAAGCTTCACCTTGATTGTACCCTTTTATACTTTCTTTTTCATTATCATTTAAATCTATCAATTTAGACAAATCTTCAACAGCTTGTTTTCTAAGTCCCATTATCAAATAATAAGAAGCATTATCGAAGATCGCCTTCCCTTGAGTAATAACCATAGGATCACTAAAATCTGTAGGTTGTTGAGTAATTATAATCGTTCCAGTATTATACTTACGTGCACGTCTTTGAACTTGTGCTAAGAAATCAGCACCTAAAGTATTATTACCAGATAAAAGTACATGAGCCTCGTCAACCGTCAATATAGTATTAATATTAGGATCCAAAGTTAAACTCCATGCGTATTTCAAAACGTTAAAAAATAACGCGTTTCTTATATTCATATCCGTATTCATTAACTCTTTAATATTAAATACTATAAAGTTACTTTTTGGAGAAATTGTCGTTGTACCATCAAAATAAAATCTAAGCTCTCTAATAAGTGGACGAAGTTTTAATTCTAGTTGCTCTAATATATCTCTTTCTTTATTTTGTTCAGGCATAGCCGTAATTTTACCTTTTACAGTCGCATAAACATCTCTAAAAGTTGGATAATCCTTAGACGTAAACTTTGTAAAATCAGTATTAAAATCAATACCAAAACGCTTATAAGTTTCTTGAACCATTTCACTAAAAATATTAATTACATCTTCAGTAATAGAAGGATCATAATATTTCATAAATGCTTTTACCGTTTGTAATGATCTAGTAAGTACAGCATACCCCATACCTTGTTTAATCTCTTCATCATCAGCATCCATAATCATTTCAAGTGGATTAATCATACCAAATTCTCCACCTTTACCCAAATCAATAAAATCTCCACCATAAAGTCTAGTCATTTCTTCAAGCTCACCTTCTGGATCGATTAAAACCATCTTATAATCATTCCTAATATGACTTCTTAAAAGTAACTTAGCAGCCGTAGACTTACCACTACCAGAAGTACCTAAAATGATCATATTAGCATTATTTCTGTTATGTTCTTTTTGAATTTGATATAAAAATTGGTTAAATAATACAACACCACCAGAAAAGTCAACCCCAAGTAAAGTTGATAACCCCGGATCTTTTATACTATCAAAAACATATGGATACATTGCAGCAAGCGTTGGAGATGGAATTGGTGTTCCAATCCTATCTTCTATATCTTGTTTAGGAAATATTGGAAGCATACTTTTAAGCACTTTTTCTTGTTCAAATCTTAAAGGTATAGCTCTCATGTCCATAGCTTCTAAAAAACTTTTTATTTGTAATTTTTTTGCTGTAAGTTCATCAGCTGAATCAGCAGTTACCATCAAATGTAATTGAAAATCATATATTTTTGCTTGGCTAGCCGCCAATTGCTTGATAAATTCCTCTAAAGATTCATAATCCTGACGTAACTTTTCTTGCATAGTCAAATCGTTTTCCTCTTGATAACGAGTTTTCAAATCAGCAATTTCCTTATTTACCATCTTCTGAATAACACTAAAAGGAAGAGGAATGTGTTTAATAGCCATCTTGATACCAGGCATACTTGTTAAATTAGCCAAAAAACCTGGTGTAATCATCTTTGGATATGATATTGCTGTTAAAATAGAACAATATTTATCACTTACTACAAAACTACTAGGTTTAAATTCTAATCCTTTAGGAGCAATTTGTGTCTTAATATCCATACTAACTCATCACCGTCCCAAACGTCGTAGTCATTCCTCCATTTAAGAAATTATCTAAAATAATTCTCAAATCATCATTAGAAGTTTGTGTAACACTAAGCCCTGCATTCGCAAAAGCTTGAATTAAATTTCGTATCTTCTTTTGGATTTTATCCATGTCCTTTTCTTTAAAAAGTAAATAATACTCTGTATCAACAACATTCATAGTAGTTGTAAACATATTAGCTTTATTAATATCATCTAATATTAATTTTCTTTTAACAGGATTAGTTTGTGAATTATAAAGTAACTGCAATCTAGACAAATACGCCGTAATATCTACCGGCCTATCTGCCACGATAATCCAAAATTCATAATCAATTAAATTATAAACATTTTTTAAATTAGTTATAATCATATTTTGCATATCAGGCTCTAGAATAAAGAGATTCCTAGGAAATATCTTTACTCCCGTAATTTTTTCATTATTATTACAAATAATAACTCCATTAGTAATTGATTTTATTGGTACAAAATCATTTGTGTATTTGCTGCGAGTCTCCGAATTCATCTTTCACACACCATCCTTTCCATATAAACCTTTGCCTTGTCGTATAAAATCTATATAACTCTTGAATTACAACTCTAATATTATGGTAATTTGGTATCGGTAATACCAAGAAGCCACATATTAAAGCGGGCAGTAAATCAATAACTGCTGTCAGTAAGGAATTTGGAGCTATTATCAATAACAACAATATTGTAGCTCCAATACCTACACCAAATAAAATTAAATCAAATGTTGTAAATGCTCCAAATATTAACATTGATTTTTTAGTATTTGCCGGAATTAAGAATTGCATTTAATCACCCCTTTTATCTTTTTGTAAAATAATCAAACATACGATTAGATTTAATTGCATCGGCTGCAGCTTGAGAATTTTCATATTCATCACTGTTTTCAGTTATAGTCTTAGCAGTATTAACAGCTTTAGACGCCTTCTTCATCTTGGACATAGCATTGCCTGATGCATCATTAACATAAATACTATCATCAACAGATGCAAACTCAGGAGTAGATGCGTTTTCTTTACCAACTCTCTTCATGGCATCAATATTAGACCTAATAGATTGAATTTCAGCATCATCAACAATTTCATTTCTTGTAATCATATCATACATAGTTTGTTTTGCCTCATCCTCATAATCACTAAATTTAGCCGATGAGGTAATCACAGAATCCGAATATGAACCATTTTGAATACTAGCAGCAGTCTCAGCATCACCACGTTGTATTGCCGCATCTAATTGTGCTTTCAAATAATTATACTCACTGATTTTCTTGAAATTAGCCCTATTAGTAGCCGGATCACTACTAGTAAATTGACTAATATCCTTTAGTTTAGCCATTTTAGCTGCCACACCACCATCAACAGCATCATAAAGTTTTGTAAATCTACCAGCATTTTCTATTCGTTTTTTCATTATATCAGCTTTTTGTGGTGCACCAATTGCTTCATTTATCATTGCCCCAGCACGATCACCTAATCTTGTGCCGTGCTTAGCAGCTTGATATCTAGCTATATCACCAGAAACACCAAGCGGCGTAGAAATCAAAGAAGATAAATTTTTACCATCCCAATTTTTTCCTTTAAATGCACCACCTAAAGTTCCTTTGGTAAAACCACTTAGAGCAGCTTTAAATTTATTATCGCCCATAATTGAAGCTGTTTTTGCAGAAGCGATAGAACTTGCCACTCCACCAATACCAGCACCAACAACACCACCAGTTAAAGTTGCAAGGCCTTCATTTTTAAATGGATTTAAATGTAAATCACCAGAAAATTTAATTCCAAAAATAGACTCAATAATATTTGGTACCTGTTTAGCAAACATAAATGCACCTAACACTAAAAATAAGTATATCCAAATATTATAACTAGGATCTTCTTGTAACAATCCTTTAATATTACTACCACTTGAAATAACAGTAGAGGCAACTGCAGAAATTACAAACATTACTAAAAATATAGTCGCAAGTCTTAAAAATAAAGAAAAATACGTTTTTGAACATTCTACAACCCAATTATGTAATTTACCATTACTTACTGACTCCTTAGGATCAACATATGAAACAATTGCAATAGGGGCAACCATTTGTAAAAAGCATAATTTTATAGCTCTCACAGCAACATCAACAGAAAAACTAATTAATAAAAATACAATATAAATGCCAGCGGCGGCCGAAATTAATGGCAAATAATTAATAACATATACACCATCTTGTTTCCATGTTAACAATCTACCAAAATCATTAAAATCTCGTTCATCCACTATTTCCCCCTGTTCATTCACATATTTATAAAAACTATATAAATTCACACCATTTGCAGAAATATCATCTTGTTTTTCCATTTCTGCAGCCAATTGATCCAAACATTGACCATTATTAGCTATAGCCATGTCTGTTGAGCCTAGAATTCCTGTTGTGCCTTCACAATTACTTAATATACCTCCATTATCATACTCAAATGAATTGGAATCAATAAATTTTGAATCAATAGAATAAAAAGCACCATAAATCATAAATTGTAAATCTTTAGCCATAGTATTTACGCCTTCAACAGAAATTCTGTCTCCTTCTACAGCCTCATTACCATTTCCAGTCGTATTAGTTCCCAAAATCAATCTACCAATCGCATTACTTTGAACAATAGTAGTCTGAAACTCCATAAGTACACTAAAAATTGAAGGAACACTAACAAGTAAAACTAATGCCACTAAAACATTAGTAATTAATTTTCCCATACCTTTTGAGCTGTCTCTAAATGAATTAGGATCAACAATGTACTGTAAAAGTGAAAAACTAACCTTAAAAAGCATAAATATACCTAGCAAAGCATATATATGATTTACTAAATTACTAATTTGAGTATTTCCAGTAAAAAGGTCAACCTCAGATAAATAAACAAATAATTTATAAATAGTTGGAATTAATCCATATATGATATTATCAAAGAAAAACATTAAAGATCTTGCTAAATCAATTAATACATCAGGCATAAAAACCTCCTTTACTAGGCAATATCACAAAATGGTGTTTTGCCGTCTGAACCAATTTTAACAACTCCAGATACATTATCATTAATTATAGATATTATAAAATTTAAAATCATAGGAAGTAATAAAAGAATAATTACAACAATAATTCTTGTAATTAAATGTCTAAAAGCATCTCTAAATTTTTCGTCATCAGATCCAACAATTGCTTTTATAAAACTCAATGCTGTCATCACCACAACCAATATAATTCCTAAAATACTAATAATCCAAAAAACATGGCTTAATAATTCTTGTAATGAGCCATCAATAATTAAACAGGGATCACCAATATCTTCAACATTAGTTTGACCTGTCTGTTGTGCCCATTTTTGAATTGCAAGAATTTCTGCAGAAAAATCAGAATCTTCGAGACCTAAATCTTCAATAGTGCTAGCAGCACTATCAGCCTTTTTTAATTTTGAGTAATTTTCTTTAGAAATTGCTCTAAATTTATCAGAATGAACAGCTGTTGGATCCCAAGCAACCTGATCACCAATTCCAGGTATACCACCAATAATAGGCACATTTTCACTTATAGTTGGAGCTTTCCAAAAAATTCTCCTATCTCTACCCGATGGTCCATCCCAGCTTTCATAATAAATGGTAAAACGATTACAGCCAGCAGAAGCTCCAGTAACTAGGCAACCTGCTTTAGCAACATTGTCAGCAAGAGCACGTTGATCATCACCAAAATTTTTCAAAAATTTATTGTTTGAAACCATTTCGTTGGTTAAATTATTATAAGCCCCACTTTCACCAGATTCAACATCAAAACCACTTTCACCAAAATATATAATTTTAGGATCTTGACCTGCTGTTAAACTCACTTCCAACAAATAGTCTGTTCTATATCCATCATTATCAGTCATTAATTGACCAGTAAAATAACAACTACACGCAGCACTAACACCATTAATTTTTATAAAAAACATGCTAATAATTATAAAAATTGAAACATATATTTTTTTCATAAAGTCACCCACTTAGAATATAATACATAATCATTATAACATAATTTAGTGAAGTAACAAACAATTAATATACAAAAAATCAACAAAACATAAAAAATAGAATTATCAATTCGATAACTCTATTCCTCAGCATTTTCATTAGTGTCAACGCCATTAATAAATTTCTTACTACAGCTCCATATATCGCTGACAGTTGTACCATCTGGATTAGCACTATCCTCTACTCCAGAAACTAAATTAACAGCAAGTTGAACAACAAATATTATTAAAAATACAACCAAAGCAGAAATAAGACGTGATACAAAAGCTTTTTGATATTTTTTTATATCATCTTCCTTTTTCGCAATTACAGATTTTGCAAAATCAAGCATTCCCCATATGATTAATAATATCGGAACCACTATTTTAATACCCGTAATAACTGTTGATACCACATTAAACAAGACATTTGGAACCAAAATACCTTCACATAACGTTGAATCAGCAGCGTCTAATAGATAAAATAAATTCATATCAAATTCCCACTTTCTAAAAGACTAATGTCCATTTATTAATTCTTTTGCACAAGTCCAAGCAGTATTTGCATCATTGCCTTCACCGCCAACACTAGCGGCTAAATTAATTGCCAAATTAACAATTGTTACAACCAAGAATACAACAACAGCTGCAATCAACCTTTTTAAAAAAGTTTTTTGCCCAGCTTTAATTTTATCTTCATCTTGACCAATAATCGCTTTAGCAAAATCAATCATACCCCAAATAATCAATAATATTGGAACTACAACCTGAATAGCTACAACAATTAAATGAACAACATTTCCGATTCCTTCTGGAATACCACTACCTAAAGTTCCTGAACAATATTCTAAAGTATTAACTAAATTCATAAAATTAACCTCCTCTTAACTCATACTATAAATATACCTTTTATTACGTTTTTTGTCAATAGAAATAAAACAATTTCAGTTAAAAAGAGTAAAACGTTTTTCGCAAAAATTAAATGATAACTACTACATACAAAGTAAATTATATTTGTTAAAATATAGTTAAAATAATAAAGGAGTATGTAGTAATGAATAAGAAACAAAGAAGAGAATTAAGAAAAAATAAAAAGTTGATTAATGAATTATATTCCATAAGAACAAAATGCCAAAATAAATTTTGACATTAGCTTACCTCACGGTAAGCTTTTTCTACTTCACAGAAACCTAAGG
>CALVRK010000052.1 GCA_944358565.1 uncultured Bacilli bacterium | reverse complement strand
CTAAAACCAGTGATGTGATGCCCACCTGGGAGATCAGGTTTTTAATTCGTTAAGGTTTCTCTTTTGGACTTTGCTTATTTATGAAGTCCTTGAATTTCAAGGGCTTTTTTTGTTTTGCATTTTAAACTTTAAAGACTTTTAATTTTTAGGATTTTTTTAAATTTGTAAAAAAAATCTTAGGTTTGTTTCCTAAGAAATTTTTTTGAAAGCATTTATTTTTAAATTAAATTTTGAATTTTTTCAGTGTTTTTAAAATTAGTTTTAGCTATGTCATTTAAAACATCAATACCATATTCTTTAACTAATTTAGCACCGACTTCATCAACTGCTAGTCCAGCACCTTTAGGTAATATTTGATTATATTTTTTGGAAAGTTTATCAAATTCTTTGATAAAAATATATCTACTAATGATAGCAGAGCAGGCTACAGATAAGCATTGATCTTCGGCTTTAGTAATAAAAGTTATATTTCTTTGAACATTAGGTACTTTTCTTAAGTAATTATAATAAACATATTTTTCAGCAAATTGGTCGACGACAATATAATCGTATTGTTTATATTTTTTTGTCATTTCTAGTAAAGCTTTATTATGTAAAATGGCTTTCATGGCATTCATATTGTATTCGCTGTGTCTTTGGTTATATTCTTTATTGCTTAAGGTCATGGTGTAATATGGAATTTTTTTAATGATTTGTGGGGTTATTTTTAAAATTTGTTCGTCGGTTAATTTTTTAGAATCTTTAACCCCTAAACTTTCTAAGAAAGGTATATTATCTTTAGTAACGTAAGAGGCAGTAACGACAATTGGTCCAAAGTAATCACCAGTTCCAACTTCATCTGAACCGATGGTATTTGCATAATATATTTTTGTGCTTTTTTTACTTTCTTTTTTTTTGTCATTACTAGCGACTTTCATATCGATATTTTTATTAGGATTAAATTTTTTTTCCATCTCAGACCATAAATTAGCATCGATATCTGCACTTATACCTTGGAAGACAGCTTTGCCGGATTGATATAAGGTAACAACAGTATCAGCTTCATCGGCTTGGAAAACAGCATATGGTGGAGTTTTTAAACGTTTTTTATCTTCAAAATATTCATTCATTTTTTCCATGGTATTGTCACTAACTTTTAATGTTATAGTTTTAACTGGTTCTTTTTTCATAATTCTCACCTGTAAACATTTTAACATATTTTCATTTTCATCACAATAAATGCTTTACTTTTTGCTTTTGGGTATAATATAATTAATGTGAGGAGCGTGAATATGAGTATTATAGATATTTTAGTTATTCTTTTTATATTACTTGGAGCAGTAGTTGGTTTTAAAAGAGGCTTTACAACTAGTTTAGTTAACTTTATTGGTGTAATTTTAGTTGTAATTATAGCTTATTTTTTAAAGGATCCTGTTGGCGAGTTTTTAATGAGTTTTTGTCCATTTTTTAATTTTGGTGGCATAATTAAAGGTGTGACTGTTTTAAATATTGCTTTATATCAAATAATTGCTTTTGTACTAGTATTTAGTATTTTAATGATTGGTTTAAAAGTTTTGCTTATGGCAACCGGTGTTTTTGAAACTATTTTGAAATTTACAATTGTTTTGGGAATTCCATCAAAAATTTTAGGTGCTATTGTCGGAGTTATTGAAAATTATATTATTGTATTTTTTGTTTTATATTTACTTTCAATGCCAAACTTTATGGATGTTGGCTTTATTAAAGATTCTAATTTTCGCGAGCCAATATTAAAAAATACACCGGTTCTTTCGGTGGTGGCAGATTCTTCACTTAAGGTTTTAGATGAATTTAAAGGTTTGAGTGATAAGTATGTAAGTACGGATAATACTAACGAATTTAATTTAGAAACTTTAGATCTATTTTTAAAGTATAAGGTTGTCAGTGTTAGTACTGTCAAAAACCTTGATGAGAGTGGTAAAATAAATATTGAAGGAATTGAATCTGTAATAGATAAATATGAGGAGGTAAATTAATTATGGAAATAATTAAAGGTAATTCAGATAATTTTGATGAAGTTACAAGTAAAGGTGATGTTTTAGTAGATTTCTTTGCGACTTGGTGTGGTCCTTGTAAGATGCTGGCACCTGAGCTTGAAGAGATTAGCGACAAAATCCAAATTATGAAGGTTGATATCGATGAGAATTTGGAACTTTGTAAAAGATTTGGAGTTATGAGTGTTCCAGCCCTTATTTATTTTAAAAAAGATGGGACTTATGAGACTCATGTTGGATATATGACTAGTGATGAAATTTTAAATTTTATTGGTAAATAAAAAAGTTATTAAGAGTTGTCTTAATAGCTTTTTAGTTGTTTTTCATGTTTAATTTTATTTCTTTTTCCATGTTTATTTTGTGATATTTTACGCCACATTTATCAAATAAGGTGCGTGAGGCAATGTTGTTTTCGCTATCTGCATATTTGTCATTTAGATATAGAATTTCTTTAATACCTGATTGAATAATAATTTTAGCGCATTCATTACATGGAAATAAATCGACATATATTTTCGCATTTTCTAAGTCTTTTTTATTGCCACGGTAGTTTAAAATAGCGTTTAATTCTGCATGGCAGACGTATGGGTATTTGGTATTTAAATTTTCACCTTCACGGTTCCATGGAAATTCATCATCGTCGAAACCGTTAGGGGCTCCATTATATCCGATTGATAGAATACGGTTATCATCACTGACAATGCATGCGCCAACTTGGGTTGATGGATCTTTACTACGCATGGCACTAAGTTCGGTAATGGCCATAAAATATTCGTCCCAAGTTAAATAGTTTTCTCTTTTTTTAGATTGCATATTTTTCACCTCGAAAATTATTTTATCATATTTTCTTATGTTTTACCATTTTGAATAATATAGTTTTTTTGATATAATATTTGTTGGTGATATAATGAAAAAACTTTTTGGAATTGCTTTTGCGACAACGTTGCTAGATCAACTTATTAAAAATGGTCTTTTGCTTTTTATGAGTTATGGTGAATCGGTAACACTTATTAATGGTTTTTTCAATGTTACTTTAATTGGTAATTCAGGAGCGGCATTTAATATTTTAAGTTCTAATACGCTTTTACTTATATTTATTTCGTTAATTTGTTTAAATGTATTATATTTTTGTTTTATTAAGGACAAAAATTTAAATGATTTTGAACAGGTTTCGTTCGGATTATTAATAGGGGGAATTTTAGGAAATTTAATTGACAGAGTTTTACGCATGCAGGTGATTGATTATTTAGATTTTAATTTCTTTGGCTATAATTTCCCGGTATTTAATTTAGCTGATATTGCAATAGTTATTTCGATGGTTTTGATTGTAATTCAAGTGATAAAAGGTGATAAAGATGGAGTATCAAGTAAATCAAAATGATATAAGGTTAGATAATTTTTTAACAGATGTTTTAGATGTTAGCCGTAGTCAGGTTACTAAGATGATAAAGGCTAAAGAGGTTTTAGTTAATGGAAAAAGTGTTAAACCGGGCTTTATGCCTAAAGAAAACGATGTAGTAATTGTGAATCATGTAGACGAAGATGGAATAAAACCAGAAAAAATGGCTTTAGATATTGTCTATGAAGATGACGATGTAATTGTGGTTAATAAAGCGAATGGGGTAGTTGTTCATCCAGGAGCGGGTAACCACAGCGGGACGTTAGTTAATGGACTTTTATATCATACTAAATTAAGTGATATAAATGGTGAGGTTAGACCTGGCATTGTGCACAGAATTGATGCTTATACGACGGGATTATTAATGGTGGCTAAAAATAATAAGGCCCATGAAATTTTAGCTGAAGAGCTTGCCGAGAAAAAAACTTACCGTAAGTATGTGGCTTTGGTTTGGGGAGTGATTGAAAGTGACTCTGGTGAGATCGATGCCCCAATCGGCAGAAGTAAAAATGACCGTAAGAAGATGGCTATTAGAGCGGATGGTAAAGAAGCTATTACTCATTTTAAGGTTTTAAAAAGATATGAAAAAGCTACATTAATAGAACTTAAATTAGAGACAGGAAGGACTCATCAAATTAGGGTGCATATGAATTATATCGGTCATCCAGTAGTTAATGATCCAGTTTATGGTAATAGAAAATTATTTGATGATACAGGTCAGTGTTTACACGCTAAAGAACTCGGTTTTGTTCATCCAACGACAGGTGAGTATATGCAGTTTGATAGTGAACTTCCGGAATGTTTTATTAATATTTTGAAGAAATTTGAGTAGGTGATGATATGAATGAGATAGTAATTGATAAAAAAGAAGAATTAGTTATGAAATTACTTCATTATTTTATTACAGAAAGAGGTTATAATCCTGTAATAATTCGTGGGGTTAAAGATGAAATATGGCTTGAAAATTTAGAGGATGATTATAAGATAATTAGAATTGTTTCAGGTTATATTCATAACAATGAACAGTTTAAATTTGATATTGCAAAGACGAAAAGTTTACTTAAGACAATTAAGAAAAAAACATTATCTTTTAAGATAAATGCTTTAAGTATTTTTGTTAATTTGGGTGATAATGTCAACATTTCAGAATTTGAAGATACTCCGAATATTAAATTTGCAAATATTCACGAAGCTGATGATTTAAATAAATATCGCTTTGTCATTGATGCTTTTCCAGATATTACTAAAGATATAGATTTTAAGGAAAAAGGTTTAGAATTATTTATGAAAATAACTAGTGATATTAATAAAAAAAATGAAGGGGATGCGAAAATGAATGAGGATGTCTTTACGCCTAAAAAACCGGTTGTTACTTACGCATTAATCATTATTAATGTGGTTATATTTCTTTTGAGTTTATTTAATGAAAGTATTATTCAAATGTTTGCAGTAAATAGATTCTTTATTGCTGATTTGGGTGAGTATTATAGATTATTTACAGGAATATTTTTGCACGCCAATTTCTTGCATTTGATTTTTAATATGTATGCTTTATATGTAATTGGTATGCAGCTTGAAAGTTTTCTTGGCAAAGGTAAATATTTAGCGGTTTATTTACTTTCTGGTTTAGGTGGTTCAATGCTTTCAATATTCTTTAGTAGTGGTTATAGTGTTGGCGCCTCTGGGGCAATATTTGGTTTAATGGGTGCTTTACTTTATTTTGGATACCATTATCGTGTTTATTTGGATAGCGTGGTTAAATCACAGATTATTCCTTTAATTATTCTTAACTTATTAATTGGTTTTACTTCTACTGGTATTGATAACTGGGCTCATATTGGTGGCTTAGTTGCAGGTATTTTAGCAACGATGGCGGTTGGAGTTAAATATAAATCAACTAAGTTTGAGATGATCAATGGAGTTATAATGTATTTGATATTTATTGGATTTTTAGGATATATGGTTTTTGTTAGAGGTTTATAATAAATATTATAGTTAGGATTATAAAATGATTAATATTATGAGTTTTTCATAATATTTTTTTGTGTTTAAAAGGAAATTTAACAAAATAATTGTATGTTATATATAGAAGTATAATTATATTTTAAATTAGTATGTAATGAGTATTGTACTAATTTTAATATATTTACTTCTTAGAAAGCAGTGATTATATTGAATTATTATAATGAAATAAAAGAGACGTTAGTTAAAAATGAAGTATACAAAAAAGTTAAAGATTATTCTAAAAATAAAAGTGATTTAAATGCTTATTTTGAAGTAGGTAGATTAATAGTCGAAGCTCAGGGCGGTGAAAAACGAGCTAAATATGGAAATAAGCTTATTAAAGAATATTCTGAAAAGTTAACTAAAGAATTGGGGAAAGGTTATGATATTTCTAATTTAAAAAGAATGCGTCAATTTTATTTGTTTTTCCAAAAAGGTGGCTCAGTGAGCCACCAATTATATCAAGTTAATTGGACACATTATAGGTATTTGTTACCATTAAATGACATAGATGAAATAAATTATTATATTTATATTACAGGTAAATTAAACTTATCAGTAAGGGAACTGAGAGAAAGAATTAAATCAAAAGAATACGAAAGAACTGGATGTAGTCCAAATTTTGAAGAATCTAAAATAAGCACATTAATTAAAAATCCAATTTTAATAAGGGTAAAAAATCAAAGTGAGAAATTAACCGAGTATGCTTTGCATCAGTCTATTTTAGAAAACATGGAAGTTTTTTTTAAAGGAACTTGGTATTGGCTTTGCTTTTATTGGTAGCGAAGTAAAAATAAAACTAGGTGATAGATATAATTATATGGATTTTTTGCTTTTTAATATTAATTTTAATTGTTATGTTGTAATAGAACTGAAAATTACCGAATTAAAAGCAGAACATGTAGGTCAAATAACTAAATTAAACTATGTAGATAGGCATATTAAAAGACCGTTTCATCATGAAACGGTTGGTGTAATTATTTGCAAAAGAGAAAATAAATTTG
Organism: uncultured Bacilli bacterium; assembly: GCA_944358565.1. Taxonomy (GTDB): domain Bacteria; phylum Bacillota_I; class Bacilli_A; order RF39; family UBA660; genus Coprosoma. The sequence continues at coordinate 1,026 of CALVRK010000052.1, read as the reverse complement.
TTATGGAATACTGCACAGATAATAGGATATTTACTTCTACTTATCAGACAATATAAATATTATTATTTTTGCAATTTAAAAGGAGAGATGATTATTTTTGTCTTTTCTGATATTGCTTTCCTTTTTCTAATTCTTTTTCTTCGCTTTGAATTAATTCATAGACCATAGCTGGATGATTTTCTCTTGAAAGTGTAAATTGTGGAGTAATTTTATTTTCTTTTGCTTTTTCTTTCTCTTTGTTTTTGCTTAGTTCGTTTTTTATATTATGATGATTTTCATTTGATGATTCTTCCCAATTTTTTTGAATTTGTTTTTTGTATTCTTTATAATACTGTTTAATGTTGCTAGCTTGAAGAGGGATTGTTGCAATGCCTAATATTGTGCTTAATGCAAGTAAGGTTTCATTAGTTATACCGGCAATGTTTAGATTTTGGATAGCGAGAGCTAAATAGCCTAGAATAAGGGAAATGGATAGTGGCCAGATTTTTACTTTACCAAGAAAATTACTTTTAGGTGAGCCACCGATAGCTAAATGTTTACTATTTATAATGGAAATAATTCCTTCTAATATGCCATTTATAGCAAAGGTAGGTAGAATCGGTAAGATACCAATTATTAATAAAATGGAAAAGATTTTATCAGAAACAGCATCTAGCATAGCGCCTTCTTTGGTTTCTTCTTTTGCAATTATTCTAGCAGTTAATCCGTCTAAAAAATCAGAAATAGCTAAAAAGGTTACATTGCCGAATAGTAGTGGAAGAGGGGCTCCAGTATAAGCCATGATTGGTATAATAAAGCCTCCGATAATTCTTGAAAATGATAACCAGTTTGGAATTAGTGATAATTTGTTATTTGGTTTAAATAGACCTTTTGCAAAGCTTTTTGCCGTCTTTTTTATTGCATCCATGAAATCCCTCCAACAGTTTATATATTTTAACACATTTTTTTATATAAGTAAATTGTTTTTTGAATGTGTAAAGAAGTGCAAAGGAGATTGTGATTGTAGATATACATTATTATAGTTAT
>CALVRK010000051.1 GCA_944358565.1 uncultured Bacilli bacterium | reverse complement strand
AGTGTAACAAGTATGAGTTCTATGTTCTATAATTGTAGAAGTTTAACCACCTTAGATGTAAGTAAATGGAATACAAGCAGTGTAACAAGTATGAGTTCTATGTTCTATAATTGTAGAAGTTTAACCACCTTAGATGTAAGTAAATGGAATACAAGTAATGTAAAAACTATGCAATCTATGTTCTCTAGTTGTAGCAGCCTCACCACTTTAGATGTAAGTAAATGGAATACAAGTAATGTAATAAATATGGCGTCTATATTCTCTAGTTGTAGCAGCCTCACCACTTTAGATGTAAGTAAATGGGATACAAGTAAGGTAACAACTATGCAATCTATGTTCTCTAGTTGTAGCAAATTAACCACCTTAGATGTAAGTGACTGGGATACAAGCAGTGTAACAAGGATGTACCATATGTTCAGTGGTTGTAGCAGTTTAACCACCTTAGATGTAAGTAAATGGAATACAAGCAGTGTAACAAGTATGGATTCTATGTTCGATAATTGTAGCAGCCTCACCACCTTAGATGTAAGTAAATGGAATACAAGCAGTGTAACAAGTATGGATTCTATGTTCTATCTTTGTAGCAGTCTTTCAAAATTAGTATTGTGTAACTGGAATACAAGTAATGTAACAAGTATGAATTATATGTTTCAAAATACGTCAAACTTAAAATCTATCTATGTAGGTCCAAACTGGACAACAGAGAATGCGACAACAACTGATATGTTTACAAATAGTGGCGTATCATCAGTAACACAATCAGATAATTGTGAAGTAGATGCTATGAGTTTAAGTTTAACTAGTTTATCTCTTTTGTTGTATAGAAATTGCTGAAAAATCAATATGGAATAGGGAATAATTCCATTTCCTTAATTGCAAATGCAGATACTAATGTTATGAATTATTCATTTTCTAATGACAATGGTGAGACATGGGTAGATACAAATAGTAATGTATATACTTTTGATGATTTGAATGTCAATAGTATATACAATACTCAAATCAGAGCTAATCTAAGTAATGGTCAAAGTAAGATAGTTTCAAAAGTTGTTACAACGTCTTCTTTAGAAAAGCCATCATTTAAAGAAACTGGCAACATAGTTATTATCACATATCCAGAAGGATGCGGAAGTACTCTAACGTGTACTTATCAAAAAGATAATGGCAACATAATAAATGTTATAAGTAGTAAAGTAGATATAAAATTTACTAAAAATGGAAGTATAGTTGCCAACGTATCAAATGGTGTTAATAGAGTAAGTAGTAGTTATACAGTCATGGTAACAGAAAACAATTGATATTGATAGACATAAGATAGAAGAAGTTTCATCAAGCACTAAAAAAATCAGATAATAAAAAATTTTATTTCTAAAAACAACATGTATCAAAGTTTAATTTATTTTATTAGTTATAAAAGCGTTAATGTATTCACAAGTAGAATGTTAATATAAAATGTCAGAACACAAAAATTCTGACATTTTTTGGAAATTCATGTAAAAGTAATTGACAAAAAATATTAGGTGGATATAATACTAGTCAGAAAGCGGAGGGATATATTATGACATCAACAAAATCACAATATGCAACCATTCCAATTGAACTATTGGAAATAGAATCTAGAAAGCCAAAAATAAAACCCTCTTATAGGTTTCATTTATTCAAAATAGCTCCTTATAAATCTTTAAGGCTAAATAATATTGTTGTTAAAGTAGGGGATGAAAATACTCCTTATGTCGAAGAATTACTTACTCAAAATAAAATCGGATTAAACAAAGATGGCGGCTATAAAGTATATATTCCTGGTGATATTATCTATACTTTATGCACTAAAGAAGAAGCTTATTTAACTGCCGCAGAACAATTAAATTATCATCAAAAGGTTTCTAATATTTTTAGTCAAACCTCATAAATGTTAATACCATATTTATTTTCTACTGTATCTAAAAAAATATAATTAAAAGGTGGATTATAAGTTAAAATCCCCATAATAATATAAACTAAAATAATGCCGGCAATACCTAAAATTTCTTTATGAAGTGGTCTTAGATTTAAAATGTAATAACTTATAACATTCACAAAATATAAGCTTATAAATAAAACAATTAAATTTAAAACAAACACAGAACCGGTAAAATGATATATCGGTAAATATATAATTAAAAATATTATAATCGATAAAGTAACTTCTAAAAGCACACTTAAAGCAAAATTATTATGATTGATCCTGAATTTTTTGAAAAGAAAATATTCTAAAACACTCCAAATTAAAATACTACTTGTCATCATTTTCATATGTTCCCAAATGCTTTCATTAACTGGAAAGAAAATACTAAATAATGCATTAGGAAACCAATTATATAAAAAATGTATTAAAAAACATAAAATAAACATTCCAAAAATACTAACAACTTTTAAACGTTTTAGAGTCATAACATCGCCTCATTTTAGGAATATTATATGTAATTTTGCAAAAAAATATACTTTTTTGTAACTTTTTTTCTAAAAAAAAAAGGAAATCGCGAAAAAAAATCGTATATTAATATATAGGGGGGGAATTTTCATGAACATGTTAAGTCAAGAAAAAATTGTTGAAATCAGAAATAGTGTTAACATTGTCGATGTTATTTCCTCTTATATTCCACTTACCCCAAAAGGTAAGAATTATTTTGGCGTTTGTCCATTTCATGATGATACCAATCCATCTATGAGTGTCAGCCCATCCAGACAGATTTACAAATGTTTCTCTTGTGGTGCGACGGGAACCGTTTTTAAATTTATTATGGATTATGAAAATATTTCATTTATTGAAGCTGTAAAAAAAGTGGCTGATTTAGGAGGAATATCGGTTAATATTGGCAAAGTTCATAAAAAACAAAATCATACAGAACTTCACCAAATATATGATTTAAGTTTAAAATTTTACATTAATAATTTAAATACAGCAAGCGGTAAAGAGGCCAAAGAATATTTAAGTAAGCGTAATATAAATGAAGATATCATTAAAGAATTCCAAATAGGCCTCGCGCTAAAAAAAGACACATTATCTAAAATATTAATCAAAAAGTTTAAACCAGAAGAAGTTTTAAAAAGTGGCCTAGTTGGAAAAAATGATTATGGATACTATGATATGTTTTATGAAAGAATCATGTTTCCCCTTTATGATTTAGATGGCAATCCTATTGCTTATAGTGGGCGTATATATAATAGGGAAGATAATTCAAAATATTTTAATACTAGAGAAACTGAAATATTTAAAAAAGGCGAATTACTATATAATTACCACCGCGCTAAAAATGAAGCTAGAAGAAAAAATCAAGTTATCATTATGGAAGGATTTATGGATGTCATCAGAGCTTACAGCATTGGCATTAAAAATGTCGTGGCCACCATGGGTACTGCTGTAACCGATATCCAAGCCCATTTGATTAAAAGAATGGGAAGAGAAGTAATATTGTGCTTTGATGGTGATGAAGCTGGAGCTAAAGCTACTATGGCTTGCTCAAACGAACTATTAAAAATAGGTGTCACACCTAAAGTCATAAGATTAGAAGACGATTTAGATCCAGATGAATATATTCGAAAATATGGACAAGCTGCTTTTCAAAAGAAGATTGATAATCCAATTAGTGTTATGGACTTTAAACTTTCTTATTTAAAAATTGGTAAAGATTTAAATAGTAGTGTTGATCAAGCTAAATATATAAGTGAATTAATTACCGAATTAAATAAAATTGATGACGATATATTAAGAGATTTAACAATCAAAAAAGTTGCTACAGAAATGGGCATTGATGAAAGTTTAATCAGAAATCATCTTGGTCCAAAAGAAAAAGAGATAAAGAAAGTCAAAAAGATTGAACAACCACCTCGCACCGATAAATATGAAAAAGCTGAGAGTAGTTTAATTTATTATATGCTAAGAAGTCCTGAAGTCATTACCATGTATAATAATAAAGTAACTTATATTCCAACTAACGAATATCGTTTACTTGCTAGAGAAATAAGTGCTTTTTATAAAAACTTTGGATTTATCAGTGAAGCTGACTTTATAGACTACATTGAATGTGATCCAGAACTTATGGATACAATCAATAAAATTAATAAATCAAACACCAAAGAAAATTATACTTTAGAAGAAATTGAAGACTATATTAATGTAATTAAAGATTATAATGTAAAAAAAGAAATTAAAAGACTTACTAATAAGATGAAAAACTTGACAGATCCTCTGGATAAGGCTAAAATAGCCGAAGAAATTGTGGGATTAAAAAGGAGTGTAATAAATGTTTGAAGAAATGAAAACTTTTGATCAAAGAAAACAAGAACTAATTACTTTAGGTAAGAAAAAAGGAAATATTACTTATGAAGAATTAGCCGAAAAACTAAAAGGATTAGAACTAGATGCTGATTCATTAGATGATCTGTATAATACTTTAAGTGAAAACCACATTAAGGTTGTTACTGAAAATGAAGAAGACGATGAAGATCCAAGTACTACTAGCAATGAACTTTTAACTAAAGATTTAACTATTAATGATCCAGTTAGAATGTATTTAAAAGAAATTGGGCAAATTAAACTATTAACCACAGAAGAAGAACTAGAATTAGCTGATAGAATTGCCCAAGGTGATGAACAAGCCAAAGCTATATTAGCCGAAGCCAATCTTCGTCTAGTTGTTAGTATTGCTAAAAGATATGTTGGAAGAGGAATGCTTTTTCTAGATTTAATTCAAGAAGGAAATATCGGTTTAATGAAGGCCGTTGAAAAATTTGACGTTACTAAGGGTTATAAGTTTTCAACCTATGCCACTTGGTGGATTAGACAAGCTATCACTAGAGCCATTGCCGATCAAGCTAGAACTATAAGAGTTCCTGTTCACATGGTTGAAACAATCAATAAATTAGCTCGTGTTGAAAGACAATTAACACTAGAATTAAACCGTGAGCCAACAGAAGAAGAATTAGCTAAAAAAATGGGAACAAGTGTTGAAAAAATCAGAGATATTTATAAAATTTCTCAAGAACCAGTTAGTCTAGAAATACCAATTGGTGAAGAAGATGACTCACACCTAGGTGATTTCATTCCTGATGAAACTAATATGAGTCCAGAAGACTTTGCTGTTAACGAACTTTTAAAAGATGAAATTTCAGAAGTATTACTTACTTTAACTGAAAGAGAAGAGAAAGTTATTAGACTTAGATTTGGCCTAGAGGATGGTAGACCAAGAACTTTAGAAGAAGTTGGCCAACTATTTGGAGTAACTCGTGAACGTATTAGACAAATTGAAGCTAAAGCTTTACGTAAATTACGTCATCCATCAAGAAGTAGAAAACTAAAAGATTATTTGGGTGATTAATCATGAAACTTTCTAAAAGATTAAAAGCTATTAGTGATTTAATAAATCCTAATAGTAAAGTAATAGACGTTGGTTCCGACCACGCCTTTTTAGACATTTATTTAAATAAATATAAAAATTGTCAGTGTTTGGCCATCGATAAATCTAAATACTGTACAGAAACGGCTATCAATAATGCAATTAAATTTGAAGCTGACATTAAAGCCATAACAAACGATGGATTGAATGGCATACCCTTAAGTGATGAACTTATCGTCATAAGTGGCATGGGCACCAGGAACATCATCAAAATATTGAATTTCGATATTACTAATGATCTAATATTATCAAGTCATACTAATATTGATGATTTAAAAGCTTTTTTAAACGAAAAAGGATATTATATTTACAAAGAATTAATCATTGAAGATGGAAAGACATATAACATTATATATGCAAAACACAAAGGAGGTGCACGATGAATAAACAACCATTAACCGAACTTGAATTTTTAAACGAAAAGATTAAAGTCGAAAAACAAAAAGTATATAGAAAAGGTATTGTATTATTACCAGGCATTGCTACTGTGACTTGTGGAGCTCTAGCCACTGATCGTTTTGGCATTGCTGTTGGTTCATTCATTATAATAGCTGGTTTAGCCATTACTACTGAATCTTTAGTTATAGCTAAAGACTTTCAAGAAAAACAAGAAATACCAACTGAAAAAGTATATACCAAAGTAAATACTATTATAAATAGAAAAAAATAGGAGAATATAATGGAAGAAGTAAGATTTACAAAGGATAATGAATTAATTATTAATGATATTCTAAGAATACAAAATAAAATGGAAAATACAGAACTTAAAACAATCAGTGAAAAGTTTGTTATTTGTGCTGGTGCCCTAGCTATAACTCACGGAATTTTGATGAGTAATGACATTTTTTCACAACTGGTATATTTGTAGAAGCTTCTAGTATAGTAGCTCTCCTATATACAAAGAACAAAATAGGAAATCTAAAAGCAGAAGAAAAATCATTAATAAAAAAAAGTAATCGAAATTAATTATAAGTAAAAAAAGTTGAAACAGGAAAAGTTTTGTTTCAATTTTTTATATACTAGGAATTTGCTTTGTAAAAGGTAAAAGTTTGCAAAAAGTTATTTACAAATATAACTATTCGTGGTATAGTGATTGCAATATAGATTGAAGGTAATGCTATGAAAATACTAAAAGGTTATGTATTTAGGATGTATCCTAATGAAAAGCAAGAAGAGTTAATTAATAAAACTATTGGTTGCTCTAGATTTATATATAATCATTTTTTGGATGATAAAATAAAAGAATATAAAGAAACTGGCAAAAGTAAAAGTGCTTATGACCAAATGAAATTAATACCATCACTTTCTAAAGAAAAACCATTTTTAAAAGAAGTAGATAGCTGTGCACTTAGAAATAGTCTATTTAATTTAGAAGATGCTTATAAAAGATTTTTTAACGGAAACGGTTATCCTAGATTTAAAGCAAAAGGAGTACATCAAAGTTATAAAACTAATAATATAAAAAATAGTTATAAAGGAAATAATTATAATAGTATAAAATTAGATTTAATAAATAAAGCAATCACTTTGCCTAAATTAAAAGAGGTAAAGATAAGAGGATATAGAAATAAAGAAGTTATACCTGGTGAAGTAAAAAGTGCAGTAGTTAAAAAAGATGCCGGAAAATATTATGTAAGTGTCTTAATCGAAGAAGAACTAATAAGACCGTCTTTTGTACCTACAAGTATAATAGGAATAGATTTAGGAATAAAAGATTTAATAGTAACATCATTTAATGAAAAGATAGAAGACAAAATAAAACTAAACACTAAAAGAATGATAGGACTTCAAAGAGGATTATCAAGATGTAAGCCTGGAAGTAAAAATAGATATAAGATGAAACTTAAAATCCAAAGATTATATCAAAAAATAAGAAATGCAAGAAAGCACATGATACATGATATAACAAATAAACTAATAAACGAAAATGACATTATAGTAACTGAGGACTTAGATGTTAAAGAAATGCAGAAAAATCACTATGTAGCCAAAGGCTTAAATGAAAACCCAATATCTGAAATAATCAGAGTACTTAAATATAAAGCTAACTGGAATAATAAAAAATTAATACAAATAGATAGATATTATCCAAGCAGTCAAATATGCAGTGTATGTAATTATCAAAATAAAAAGGTTAAAGATTTAAGTATAAGAAAATGGGAATGTCCAGTATGTCATACAGAGCACACTCGTGATTATAATGCAGCAGTTAATATAATGTTTAAGGGGTTAGAAAAATATATGAAAGAAATAAAGCAAGG
>CALVRK010000050.1 GCA_944358565.1 uncultured Bacilli bacterium | reverse complement strand
TAGATTTGAAGATGTAAAAATAGATAGTGTTAAAACAAAGAAAAGGAAGTAATAATATGTTAAAAACAATTTATAACAAAGTTAAAGATTTTAAAAAAAGATATCCAATGACTATTTCATGGAGATTAAAAGCTCACTGCAAAGTTGCTGCCGAGCACGTTAACGATGATGAGGAAATTTTATACGCCTTTGCCGCTCAAAAATTACCAAGTGTTTTTAATATAACCTCAACATATGTTATTGTAATTACCGATAAAAGAATTTTGCTTGCTCAAAAAAGATTAATATTTGGTTATTTTTACTATACAATTACTCCAGATATGTTTAATGATTTAACTCTTAAAATGGGACTTTTCTGGGGAAAAGTAGTAATCGATACTGTTAAAGAAACAGTTACACTAACATTTATTTCCAAAGCTGCCTTAAGAGAAATTGAAACAGTAATTTCTAAATACATGATGCAAGAAAAAAGACAATATGAAAGTGAATTAACCGATGAAGAACATAATAGATTAAAAGCTGAACTCAAAAATATTTCAAAAAACGGAGAAAACTAACCTCCGTTTTATTGTGGACAAATATTTATCAATGTTTTATAATTATGAATAGGAGGAAGCTTTATGAAGTATCTTTTTAAAACATTAATTATCTTTACTGCCACATTCTTTGCTTTAAAATTTATTCTGTTCTTTTTTGATACCGGTCATACGATAAATTATAATATTGGAAATTTTAAAGTAGAAGAAAATTTAAAAACTAAAGAAAATAATAATTATTATTTTGAATTAGAACATGAAGATTTCAAAATAAACTTTTCTGTAAATCAAAATTATAATAAAGCTGAAAAGGTTATTAATGATATTGAGTATAAGAAAATAGATGATTATAGCTGTATTTTACCAATTTTTAAAAACGGTGATATTTTAACCGATGTAATGTGCTTAAAAGATGATGAAATTAAACATGCTCATGACTTAAACAATAAAAAAATTAATAATTATCTTAAAAGCTTAGAAAAATATGATTATAATATAAATGATTATAAAGATAAAGCTTCTGAGGTTAAACTTTCTAATACTCAAAGTGTATATAAAGATAATTTACTTGAAAATCATTATATTGCCATGGAAACATATAAAGGATTAAATCTATTTGGAGCAAGTCAAGATAATATTCAAATATTTGATGACGATGTCTACACTAAACCAATTAGTTTTTTCACAGATAAATATTACATCGTTGCTGATTATACTGATGATTATACCTTTAAAAAATTTCACGTCATAAACATAATAAACGGAAAACAAACTGATATTAGAAGTTATGATGATATATCATTTGACTCATATATTGAAGGCGCAGTAGGAACAGATGTTTATCTTTTTGACCGTGAAAAAAATATTCAATATAAAATAAGCATTGAAGATGAAAGCGTTGATAGGTTCCAAGACAAAGATCATCTCCAAACTTATAACGGTAAATGGACAGATATGTCTTTAAGCGAAGCCTTAAACGGAATAACCTTCAATAATTATTACACAGAAGATATTAAAGGTTATGATAAAGTAGATAAAGTAGGTAACTATTACTATATATATGAAAAAGAAAATGATTATTATAATGTTTATCGTTCCAATATTCAAAACAAAAAACTAAAAACCTATTTATTTAAAACTACTGATTTAAATAGTATAATTTATTTAGATGATACAATATACTATTTAAATGGCACTACATTCTATTATTATAATAACTATGGCTCTAGAAAAGTAATCACCAACACGGAATTAGAATTTAATAAAGACTTATCATTTGGAGTATATAAAAGGTAGAACTTGCGTCCTACCTTTTTCCTTTAAAAGAAAACTTTACATTTGGAAATGCTTTTAATAAACGTTTAAACCCAAAAGATTTATTCATCAAAGTAGCTCTAACTTTTTTAGAAATTTCCTCAGTATAGTCTTTATGAACTGATTCAGCTGATATTTTAAGTTTTTGAATAATATTAAATGAAATACAAAAGTCAGTTAAAACAAATAATATTAAGACCATAATGATCATACAAAAAATAGAGGGATTTATTTTTAAAAATATATTAAACAAAAACGGATTTATAAATTTAACAACTAAAACTCCACCAACCCCAAATACACAAGACGAGGCTAAACATACTCGGCCATTGATATTAAAAGGAAGATGCGAATAATCCCACCATCTAACTTTAAATAACTTTTCCATCAAATAATTTATAACATATTCTAGAAAAGTACCAATAAATGCAGAAGAAATAATTAAATTAAATAAACTATCTTGTGGCTTTAAAATCAAAGTAATTAAAACCGCCCCAGTTCCCCAAATTGGAACTAAAGGACCTATTAAAAACCCACGGTTAATGAACTTACGTTCCATTACTAATGTTAAAAGCACTTCAATCAGCCAACCAATAAAAGAATATATTAAAAATAAAGCACACATCAAAATAAATTTATAAAAAAATCCAAACATAATTAACTCCTTCAATAACATTTTACCCCATTTATTAACTAAAGTCCAGCTTATAAATTGTTAAAATATAATGCTTTGTAGTATAATATTTAAAGAGGTGTGTTTATGAGTAAACTAGGATTAGTACTTTCAGGAGGCGGTTCTAAAGGCGCATATGAAATTGGAGTATATGCAGCCTTAAAATATTTAAAAAAAGATATAAATATTGTCACCGGAACATCCGTTGGAGCTATTAATGGAGTATTTGTTGCCCAAAAAGATTTAAAAGGTGCTTTAAAATTTTGGGATCATGTAAATTTCAAAACAATCTTTGATGAAAACGAATTTCCACCAATTGAGAATGAAAAACTATCTAAGATATATATGCAATATGCTAAAGGCTTTATCAATGAAGGCGGATTAGATATTTATAAAATGAAAAATATTTTTGATGATTATTTTAAAGCATCAAGATTTTATAATTCGAATATTGATTATGGTTTGATAACTTATAACTTTAGTAAAAACAAACCGGTAATTAAAACAAAAAAAGATTTAACTAAAGATAATATCAAAGATTATGTTTTAGCTTCCGCTTCTTGTTATCCAGCTTTTAAACCATATTTAATTAATAATGAAATGCATATCGATGGCGGCTATTATGATAATTTACCAATTAACCTAGCCATTGATTTGGGCGCCACCGAAATAATTGCTGTTGACCTAAGAGCTATTGGATTTAAAAAAAAGATTAAAGATAAAACAGTAAACGTTACTTATATTGCTCCGCGCAATAAAATTGGTTCTTTTTTAGTTTTTGATAAAACCCAAGCTAGAAAAGCTATCAAATTAGGTTTTAATGACACCATGAAAACCTTTAATAAATTAGAAGGTGATAAATTTACTTTTCGTAAATATAATTTAATTAAAAATTATAATAAATACATTAATAAATACGAAACTAAATTAAATGATATTTTTAAACAGTCTGATAGCAAATTATTAAATAAAGTTTTTAATTCAAAAATATTTAAAGACATATTAAATAATAAAATTTTATATAATAACTTCAACGATTTAATTGAAATAGCTGGTAAAATTTTTAACTTTGATGAGTCGGTAATATATAATATAAAAAGTTATAATAAAGGTCTTTTAACAGCTTTATCTAACACCCCTGCTGCCCAACTAGAAGAAATTAAAACTTCATTAAAAAACAAAGAATTAGAAAACATTATTGACCGCAGGAAAATTGTAAAATATTTTTATAATCAAATAGAAATGGGCGAAATAGCTTTTAAATACGTTTTACCATTTAGTAATGAATTCTTGGTGGCTCTATACATTTATACTGTTAAAAATCCGCGAAGTATTTATTAAGTTAAGTGCATGCAAAAAATATAAAATAGGGAGGTATCTGATGAAAAAAACATTTATTATTTTAAGTATTGTAGGAGTATTATTACTAATTGGATTAGGAATTTTTATCTATTTTAAACTTACTTATTTAAGTGAAAGTGAAATAAAGGAAATTATTATTAAAGATACAAAAGAAGAACGTGATAATATTCATTTCACTAGTATTGATTTAGACACTGAAGAAAATCTTTATGAAGTCGAATTTTATTATGTGGGTCAAAACACAGAATATGAATATAAGATAAATGCTAAAACAGGACAAATAATTTATAATAATTTTCATTTATCAAAAAATCAAGAAAAAAATCAAACAAATAATACTAGCCAGAATAATTCTACGTTAAACCAAATTACTTTGGATGAAGCAAAAAAAATCGCTTTAGACGATTCTAAATTAAATGAAAATGATGTCACTTATACTGAAAGTAAAATAGATTTTGATGATGGGAAAAAAATATACGATATTGAATTTATTTATAACAACCAAGAATATAATTATGAAATTGATGCCACAACTGGCGAAATTGTTAGTTATGATAAAGATAATATCAGATAAAGTAGCAAAATCTCAGAGCTACTTTTAGTTTTACTTGTTGTGAAAAACATAATATAGTATAATGTAAAAAGGTGATGAAAATGAAAAAACAAACAATTTTAACTGGAATAAGACCAACCGGTCATTTACACTTAGGTCATTACTTCGGAGCTGGTCAAAATTGGGTAAAACTTCAAGATAAATTTGATACTTATATTGAAATAGCGGATGTTCAAGCTTTAACTGATAATTTTAATAATCCAGATAAAGTTAGAAAAAGCGTTAAAGATCTTGTAATCGACTTACTATCTATTGGTATTGATCCAAATAAAGCTACTATTTTTATTCAATCAACGATCCCAGAAATTGCTGAACTAACAGTATTTTACTCTAATTTAGTTACCATTGCTAGATTAGAAAGAAATCCAACTGTCAAAACTGAGATTAAACAAAAAAAAGAACTCTTTGGTGAATCCGGTGAAAGTATTACTTATGGATTTTTAGGTTATCCAGTAAGTCAAGCTGCTGATATTACAGCTTTTAAAGGTAAATTAGTTCCAGTTGGTGAAGATCAACTGCCACTTCTAGAACAGTGCCGTGAAATTGTTCATAAATTCAATAATATTTATGGCGAAACCTTAGTTGAACCAGAAGCTTATTTGAGTGAATTACCAAGAATTAAAGGATTAGATGGTAATGAAAAAATGGGAAAAAGCTTAGGTAATGCAATTTTTTTAGCTGATGAACCAGAGGTAATTCAAAAGAAAATCATGGGTGCTGTAACTGATCCTCAAAAAATAAAAATTGATGACCCAGCCAATCCAGATATTTGTATGGTTTACTACTATCATAAATTAATCGGTAATGAAAATCTAAAAACCATATGCCAGGAATGTAAAGCCGGAAAAAGAGGGTGCGTTGCTTGTAAAAAAGAATTAATAAATAAAATGTTAGAATTTTTAAAACCAATTGCTGAAAAAAGAAAATACTATGAAAACCACCCAGAAGAAGTAGAAGAAATTCTAAAAGAAGGATCTAAAAAAGCTAAAAAAGTAGCTGAAAAAACTATCAAAGAAGTTAAAACAAGTATGAAAATTAATTATTTTGATTAACACTCTAAAGAAGAGTGTTTTTATATAAAAAAAGAAAGCAAAAGCTTTCTTAAACTCCTTCGACAGTTGTATCATTTAAACATTTTAAAGCACATACACAGTCTAAGTTCATTGTGAAAAATGAATTGGTCGCTACATAAGGTATTGTTGCAGATGTGCTTGGATCAGTATTAGTAGCAAGAACTCTAAATGTTGCACACTCACCATCTACTTTTTCAACCCTAAACACATTTGAACATGTTGCACCTACAGAAGAACAATCGATGTTTTCTTTAGTTGTTGGCATACTCCAAGGTGTTCCGTTACCAGCACATGTATAAAGCATTACTGGTCTAGTATTGATTCCTAAAGTAGATACTGTATTACCTAAAAAACCACGATCACAAGTATCTAAACAAGTGTCAGAGCATTCAGCGTTGCACTGTAAAATGTTGATTACTGTTAATATTTCAGCAATACATGAACTATCTTTACAATTATTACACATATAATCCACCCCTTCTTTATTCTCAATATAACATATTCAAAAACTAAAATAAGGTATACACCAAAAACCCAAATAATCAATTTAAAGTAATTGTCTAAAAACAATTTCATAAAATTAATTGAGGTGAATATTATGAAAAATGCTATAAACTACTATTACAATCTATATCCCGAGAATATTCACCAAACCGAAAAAGGGTATTATTTCATTATAAATAATACGAGATATTTTTTGATTAAATATTTAGGCGATCTTAAAGAAATTCAAAGTATATATGAAATGCAATTATATCTTTTAAATCAGAATTTTTATGTTCATCCAATAATTTTAAACACTCAAAACCAAATATTAACTTATATTAATAACGAACCTTACATCTTAATGATTACAATTCATTATAATAATAAGATAAATATTAATGATATCATATCTTTTTTAAACTTTACTGCAAGTAAAACCCCATCTCCTAATTGGGGAGAACTATGGTCACAAAAAAACGATTATTTAGAATATCAAATTAGCATGTTAGGACAAAAACATCCATTAATAAGAGAAAGTTTTAGTTATTATATAGGCCTTGGAGAAACAGCTATAGCACTTGTTAATTCCCTAGAAAAAACAAATGTCCCTTTAGTATATGCTCACAGACGTTTAGGAATAAATGATACTTGGTATGACTTATATAATTCTTTAAATCTTACCATCGATTATCAAGTTCGCGATATTGCTGAATATTTAAAAAGTCAGTTTTTCAATGGTCAAGATATTGAAGGTGATTTGGCTTATTATTTAAATAGTGCAAAATTAAGTACTTATGAATATATGTTGTTTCTAGCTAGATTAATTTATCCAACCTATTACTTTGATTTATACGAAGAAATCATAACAGATAGAGCTAGTGATGAAGAAATAAAAAAAATCATCACTAAAGTCGACGATTATGAAAAGATTATTAAAAAAATATATCAATATTATAAAACTTTTTTACCAGTGCAACGAATAGAATGGCTAGAGTAATTAAAGCATATTTTTAACTTCTTTAACTTCTGGCACCTCTTCTTTAATTGCCATCTCAATTCCATCTTTTAAGGTATAATCGATAAGCGCACATCCCGCACATGCTCCAAGCATTTTAATATAAACGGTGCCATCTTCATACTTTACAAACTCAATATCGCCACCATCACTAATTAGATATGGTCTTAATTTATTTATAATTTCTATTATTTTTTCTTCTGCATTCATTTTATCACCAACCTAATTATATAATAAATAATTAATTAGGTAAACTTTTTAATTAAATAAAATTATGTTATAATAACAAAAGAGGTGTTATTATGACCAAATTTTCAAAAGGAAAGGTAGTAAGAGGAACTGTTACATGCATAGAACCTTATGGTGCATTTATGTCATTTGATGAATATTACACTGGGTTGATTCATATATCTGAAATATCTAAAGGATTTGTCAAAGACATACATGACTTTGTAAATGTTGGAGATCATATATTTGTTGAAATATTAGATGTTGACGATGAAGAAGCACATTTAAAATTAAGTATTAAGAATATTAATTATAAAATTAATGGTAAACCAAGGCGCCGAAAAATTGTTGAAACATCACATGGCTTTACAACTTTAAGAAAAAAATTGCCTCTTTGGATAGATAATCAACTAAAAAAACAAAAAAATCAAAAAAATACTATTGACAAATAAGCTTATAAATAATATAATCATATTTGTCTAGGGAGTTAATTTGGGCGCTTAGCTCAGTTGGTTAGAGCACCTGCCTTACAAGCAGGGGGTCATAGGTTCGAGTCCTATAGCGCCCACCA
>CALVRK010000049.1 GCA_944358565.1 uncultured Bacilli bacterium | reverse complement strand
CAATTATTGGTTCAAAGGTACTTTCAACATCTACTCTAATCATGTGAATTGATGGAGCAACAGCTTTTAATTTAATACCATAACGGCTTCCTTGTTTAATAATCTCTGGAGTGTCTAAAGTCATATCATCTAAGGTTGGAGAAGCAACTCCATAGCCAGTTTGTTTAACCATTTTTAAAGCATCTTTGACTTGATCATATTCTCTTTTTGCTTCACCTAAATCTTGGAACAAACTAAGTAATTGTGAACGACTTGTAATATCAAGACCGATTATTTCTTTTAATACTTCGTTATAAAGATTGGCTGGTGTTTTTAAAGTTACCCTGACATTACCAGTAGCAGTATCTACTTCAGATAGGTAAGCTTTTTCAATATATTCACATTCTTCTAACTTGTCTGTTATTTGATCAATATCTCTTAGTTTATCTATTTCATGAACACTATTTCTAATAACATTAATATATGATTTTTTTAACCAGTTGTTGGGTTCTAAACATGCAACCCAATCAGCCATTTCAACATCGATACATACGACTGGAAATTCATATAAGGCTTCTTTTAGAATGTTATAAGCATCGCGTTCACTCATGTTATCAATGTTCATTGGTATAACAGGCGCTCCATATTCTTCTTTTAATTTTTCAGCCAAATTTTCTGTTTCTGGTAACATTGGATGAGTCGAATTAACAATTACAATAAAAGGTTTTCCTATTTCTTTTAATTCTTTAGCTATTCTTTGTTCAGCTTGAATATAATCGTCTCTTTCAAATTCACCAATAGAACCATCAGTCGTGACTAAAATACCAATGCTTGAATGGTCTTTAATAACTTTTTCGGTGCCTATTTCAGCAGCTTCGACAAAAGGTATTGACTCTTCATACCATGGAGTATGGACCATTCTTGGGCCATTTTCATCTTCATAACCTTTTGCACCATCAATGACATATCCTACACAATCAACTAATCTTACATCCGCGGTAAAATCATCAATTTTAATTTTAGCCGCATTACTTGGAACAAATTTTGGCTCTGTCGTCATGATAGTTTTTCCTTGGGCTGATTGAGGAATTTCATCTAAGGTTCTTTTTCTTTCATACTCATCTTCAATATTGGGAACAACGAGATTTTCGATAAATCTTTTGATGAATGTTGATTTACCCGTTCTGACTGCTCCTACTACTCCTAAATAAATATCGCCACCTGTTCGTTCGGTGATGTTTTTGATAATGTCTATTTTTTCCATATTATCCCTACTTTCTTCATTTAAATATATGAGAGAAAATTATAAATATGAAAAATAAAGTGTTTATTCTTACACTTTATTTGCTAAAAATTAATTTTACATAAGCTGTAATATCTTCATCATTAAGTTCGCTTTCAAAATTCAAACTTTCAATTAGGGCAGAATACTCATAATCTTCTTTGAGAAGTTTAGTTAGTTCCTTGGTATAATACCTTGGAACATAACCCAAGTGATATCTGATACCTTTATTTGTAAAAATAACTTTAATGGCATTTTGATCGTATTTATTATTAGGTTCCATTTCTAGTTCCAATTTATCATTAACTTTAATTAGATTTTTACATTTTTGAACATCTGTACAATGCCTAGTGCCAGCTACATCGAATTCCACTTTATTTTTATTAAAAACTGGAACGAATTCATAATTATCTGTAATAAGTCTACCTTTAGTAGCCTTTAAAATATCCAATTTTGTAGAATTTTTATCTAAGCCATATGAATTTAAAATATCTAAATAGTCTGGTCTAGATTTATTTGGCAATCTTGTTTCAATATTTGTAAATAGTTCATCACTATCATATGATGCATTAATGTTTGGAAATCCTGGAAAATAATCAAATCCTACTTTTATAGCGTCATTTAGTTCTGGATTGACATATTGAAATTTATATTTGTTATTTTCCAATAATAGTTTTCCAACTGTATACCTTTGTCTTGTTTCTGGTTCTTTCCAAATTAGCCACATCTCATTTGTCATAAACATCACCCCATTTATTTTATGTTAAGCAATATATCTCTCCGTTTTTCTAGGTAGATTATTATATATTCTTTATGAATCATAGTCAATAAATTATCTGGAACTTTATTTACAAATTTAAATGAAATTCTAAACGCACCAATAAACATAGTAATGGTGTATTTAGTATTTCAATTATCAAACTTGTAAAATATCATAAAAAATATATAATATAAATCGCTATTTTACCCATACTGAAAGGAGCTTTGAAAAATCGACCTAAAGAAATTGATAATGATGATGCTTCTTTAGCCGAATATCGTGATAAGATGCTTATTTCTGTTTTAAAATTACATAATAAACTATAATTTAAAAGACATTGATTATATCATTTTATCAATGTCTTTGGGTATATTATCATTGACAACTGCGTCAATGATTTTCTTTTGATTTTCTTCAGATACAGGTCTACCAGTCATTTGACTAAGTTCACTAATTACCTCTTTTAAGGTGCCTTCGTCTTTTAAATTTCCTTCACTTAGTTTTTTTGCTAAATCTAAAATAGTTTCTTTATTTACATTGGTTTTCTTTTCTACACGTTTGAAAAAGCTATCTGAAAATGCCATTATAAAACCTCCTACATTAATATATGCGGGAGGTTTTGTAAGGCTACTGTTCGCCTTTGTTTTTAAAGTTTAAAATAATTGGAGTTCCTGTAAAATCAAAATTTTCTCTTATTTTATTTTCCAAATACCTTTCATATGAAAAGTGAATTAAGCCTTTACTATTAACCTGAATATTAAAGGTTGGTGGGCAAATATTACTTTGATTTGAAAAATATATTTTTAATCTTTTACCTTTATATGAAGGTGGTAAATTTAAAGCATAAGCGTCCGTTATAACGTTATTTAAAGCGCTTGTTGGTATTTTCTTATGAGCATTTTCACTCGCTTTAATTATTTCTGGCATCAAGGTATGAATGCGTTTTTTAGTTAAAGCTGATAGGAAAACAACTTTAGCATAGGGCATAAACTGAAATTGATATTTAATTTCTTCTTTCCATTCTTTCATAGCTTTATCTTTATCTTCAATTGTATCCCATTTATTTACCGCAATAACAACAGCTTTTCCAGCTTCAATTGCATAACCAGCAATATGTTTATCGTGCTCGATTATACCTTCTTCGGCATTTATGACGATAACACAGACATCTGATCTATCAATAGCTTTTAGGGAACGAAGTAGACTATATTTTTCGACATTTTCATAGATTTTTCCACGTTTACGCATTCCAGCAGTATCGATCACTACAAAATCTTTTTCGTGATATTTAAATGGGGTATCAATGGCGTCCCTTGTTGTTCCCGCAACTGGACTAACAATGACTCTATCTTCATTTAATAAGGCATTTACTAAGCTACTTTTGCCGACGTTTGGTCTACCTATTACTGAAAATTTAATAACATCTTCATCATAATCATCTTTAATTTCTTTAAAATTTTTGGTTATTTCATCTAATAAGGTTCCTATTCCAAGATTGTGCTCGGCAGATAATTCTATGTAATTATCAAAAGCTAAGTCATAAAAGTCATATTTATGTTCTTCATAAGCTTTCGAATCAGTTTTGTTTATAGCCACTATTATTGGTTTACCACTTTTCTTTAATATATCTCTAACAGTATAATCATTAGCCGTTAAGCCTTCTTTTCCATCGACAACAAAAATAACAATATCTGCTTCATCGATAGCAAGCTCGGATTGCCCTTTGATTTCAGTATTAAAGTTACCGGTAGTGATGTCAATACCACCAGTATCAATAAGATGGAAACTATAATCTAGATAATTTACAGTTCCATAAAGTCTATCTCTAGTAACTCCTGGAGTATCCTCAATTATGGCAACTTTACTTCCAACTAGACGGTTAAATATAGTTGATTTTCCAACATTTGGTCTTCCAACTAATGCGACAACTTGTTTTCTCATGATTATCACCTACACTTTTATTATTTGACTTTTATTTTTAATTGTTTTAGCTTCTTTACCATATATAATTTCGGCGTTTTCTAAAATGATTCCAAGTTCAATATTACTTAGATTTTCTTTAGGTTTGAGGTAAAACATATAGCCATTTTTATATATAATAAATTTATTTAATAAGTGTTTATTTATAGTAAAAATATCTTCTATTTTATACAAAAAAGAGTCTTCTACCACTTCAATATTTAGTTCTAATTGATTATTAAAGTAATCTATATACTCTAAATCTTCTTTTTGCATATCAACAATAAGTCCATAGTTTGTATCTTTATGGATATAAACATTATAATAACCATTTAAATCTACAGTATATTTGTTTTGAATTTTATTGATTAATTTGATTAGTTTTTTTTCAATTAGATTTTGATTGGTTAGATCAAAGTTTTGAAGGTATGCTTTATCTAAAAAAATGACAATGTTATCATCTATTATAAGTTTCATTTTATCACCTAAAATAGTGTATGAAACTTAATATTATAATGTCATAAAATTACATTGTCCTTTCAATTTTTTTATGAATTTCTTCTTTACCATCTTTAGTCAAACTAGAAAACATGACAAATTCATCACCAACTACTAAATCAAGGTCATTTAAAATCATATTGCGCTGTTTTTGTCTAGCTGTAATACCTATTTTATCAACTTTTGTTGCAACGATAGTTACTGGCAATTTATAGTATTTTAAAAAGTTATACATTAATATATCATCATTAGTTGGACGGTGACGAAAATCAATTAGTAAGAAAACACCTCTAAGGTTTTTTCTATTTACTAAATAATCTTCAATCATTAAACCAAATTTTTTTCTTTTGGTTTTACTTACTTGGGCGAATCCATATCCAGGAGCGTCTACTAGATAGAATTCATCGTTGACATTATAAAAATTAATTGTTTGAGTTTTGCCTGGTCTACTAGATGTTCTAGCAAAGTTTTTACGATTTATGATGGTATTTATAAAACTACTTTTACCAACGTTTGATCTTCCAACTAACATATATTCTGGTTTATTATCAGTTGGATATTGACTTCGTCGAATAGCCGAAATGACTAAATCTACGGATTTTATTTTCATATATTATCACCTGTCTATACTTCTAAAGTATAACAAAATTAACTATAAAAGTAAAGAAAGTCTATTTTTGAAAATGTCTTTTTACTTTAGTTAATCCGTGTTTTATAGTTTCTTTTTTACCTAATGTAGTGCTGCTACTGATGGCTAATCTAATAGAATTTGGAAAATTAGTTTTTCGAAAATAGTTGTTTATGATTTGACTTAAATTTTGAAGATTCTTATTAGAAATTGGTCTATCAGTATCAAAATGTTTCATAATATAAATTTTTAGATTATCTGGGAGAGTATTGATTAATTTGATTGGATGAGGATTCCTAATTATATCATCATGAACAGTTATTATATTACTTTGACCGTAAGTACTTTCAAAAAATTCAAAAGCTCCATTAACGATATCTGATGATTTACTCTTTTTTTCACCTGGTAAAATTGTTCTAAAATCATACATATAAGTTAATTTAGAAATAGTATTATACAGTTCTTTTGTACTTAAGAAATCACCATTTTGCAGTAGTAAGGCAGTAATTAGAATACTTTCTCTATTTTTATTAATAGCCTTTTCTAAATAATCTGGAATATTTTGATAAAGTATTGGCTTGGTAAGGCGACCAGCCATGCCAAAATATTTCCATGTTTTCAAATCTTCATCAAGCGCAGCTTTAGATATTATCATAGCCTTAAAACGAATTCCTTCATGATAAAACTTTAAACATCCAATATTATTATAAAATTTATTTTTATTCTTTTTATTTGACAATATAGTTTTATCAAAATCTTCAGAAAAGTGCTGGGGATTTTTTTCATAGTTAGCAATTAAAAAATCTTTAAAATTATCAGTAATTATAATTACATCTTTATCTGGCTTTTCATCTTTAGTATAACTAGTTTGTTTATATATACCAGAGCCATAACCAATAATAGCAATTGTATCTGGTAAACTAGTTTTTAAACTTTCAATAATATTTAAATTATCCATGTTTTATCTCCTTTGGATGCACGTTATTATATCATAATTTACTTTTATATTCAAAGCAATCACTTAAATTATAACACTTTGATTATATTTTTTATAAGAAAAATTAAAAAATAAAAAGGAATTAACGGCTTTAACGTCGTATCTTTATTATAGAGGGGCTTAGAGAGGAGAAATATGAAAAAGTTTTTATTCTTAGTTTTTTTGTTAATGTTGGTAGTCCCTGTCAAAGGATTAGAAAACGATGAAAGTGTTGTGAGAAAATACAAATATTACCGTTTAAACAAGGTATTAGGTCCGATTGTTTTAAAAAGCGAGATTAATGATGAATTTCCTTTAATAGATGAGGAACAATATTTTGAAGGAGAATTAAGTGAATTATCACCAAATAAACCATTAGAGCAGTCAGGCAGAAAACTTTATGAATATGATGGATATCATTATTTAAAAACTCCACAAATAAACACAATAGAAATCAAAATGAGTAGTGATGGTATTATCGGTAATATTAAAATTAAAAATTCTAATAAAGAAATTGCATATGAAAGTAGTCATGATAGTTTAACTGGTAATAGTAGTGTTAGATATGATTTAAAAGGAAATTATAATCTTAGCGATCTAGCAATAACTGGACAATGTGAAGATGACAAGGATATTCACAGTTTGTATATTTATTTTAAACAAGGCGATAAATTAGTGAGTGAATTAAGTGCTCTTACTTTTTCGAAGGATATTATATTATATGGAAATGCTAGCAAAATAAAATTAAATGCATATGATGATATTTATAGTTTAGATAAAATAGATTCAACTGCTAACTTAACTTATAAAGGTGAAGTTAAATTATATCAATATCAAGATTATAAATATCAATCATACAAACTGGAAAAAGAATATTATGATCAGTATTTAACTGAACCATTTGAAGATTATATATATAAAGATGAAAAAGATTATATTGATGTTCCAGTTATCAATAATGTTTTTAATCAAACAGATTTAATTAAAGAGCAGCCTATTGCAGAGGAATCAAATGAAGTTATACCTGGAAGCAATGAAATAAGTTTTATGAATGTAAAGACACCTGCGTTAGAAAATGCTTCTAAAGATAAATCTTCTCAGGTTACACTCCCTACTCAATACCAACATGTTTTAAAAGTAGATAATAAAAAAACTACGTCAGATGTAGCAAGTACTAATTACTTCTATGATTATCTAAAGATTGCGATTTTAATTATCTTATTAATATTAGCATTAAAACTTAAAAACAAAGCAAAAGAATACTCAAGGTGATAATGTTTATCATCTTTTTTCGTTACTATTCACAAAAAATTCTATGTTTTTCACAAAATATATTGACTTTTCATAAGTTTTAATGATATACTTAGTGAGTAATTTGTCTGATGGGGAATTAGCTCAGTTGGCTAGAGCACCTGCTTTGCACGCAGGGGGTCAGGAGTTCGAGTCTCCTATTCTCCACCAAAATGATAGTTTAGCCCTTATTTTATAAGGGTTTTTATTTTGCAATATCATTGTTATATCATTGTTTATATAAAAATGTATCGTGAATACAACATAAATAATTGTATTATAAATATTATTTGAACAAAATGCCAAAATAAATTTTGACATTAGCTTACCTCACGGTAAGCTTTTTCTACTTCACAGAAACCTAAGGCTTCTCCATAGACCAATATCGGATAGTCGCTACCCTAATTTATATTTTATTTATGTCAAAATTTATGATTAGATAGATTGCTCTAAATATAACATGTATTTTTCTAAACCTTTAAACATTATATTAACTGCTGCATTATAATCACGTTCATGCTCTGTATGAC
>CALVRK010000048.1 GCA_944358565.1 uncultured Bacilli bacterium | reverse complement strand
CATCGATACTGTTATCGACAATTTCCCACACTAAGTGGTGCAGACCTCTTTTATCGGTTGATCCGATATACATACCTGGTCTTTTTCTTACAGCTTCCAAGCCTTCTAATATTTTTATTGAGTGTTCATCATATTTTGCCATATCATCACCATATAGAATTATAACAGAAAAACCTTTAAAAAACAAATGAAAACGTAAAATTATGTGAAGTAAATGGGTACTTATGTTTTGTTTTTTTAGCGGTTTGTCACGTACTTGATATGAACTTAATTTTGTGTTATGATGTATATGGATGAGAGAAATCTCATATAATAAAAAAGAGGAACATTTAGTTCGCAAGTGAATGTCTCCTCAAAATAAATTTGGTGTGACACTCTATCACTGATGATGAGTGTCTATTTTTTTAGAGCTAAAACCATTACGGTAGATAGCAGTAAAATGATAGAAATGAGTTTCAAAACTTTCACAATAAAAGTCTTTGTTTTCATTAATATCTACCTCCTTTCTTTTTTAAGATTGGAGGGTAACACTCACATTAAATGTTCCTAATAAAATTATATAATATAACTATTCGTTACACAAGTAATTTTTAACAATTTGTTTGTTTTTTAGTATCTTCCTTAAAACAAATGATAAAAGATGAAAATTTTTTTATTCTTTTAAAAGTTCTTCTAGAGAAACAAGATGATATCCTTTAGCAGTTATGTAATTTAAAATCATTTCAATTTGAGTATTTAAGGTTTTATTTACATCTAGAGAAATTATGGCTCCTGGTGTGAGAAATTTTTTAATATTAATAAATGGATTATCTTTAATAATTATACTTGGCATAATGGTAATAGAGTCTTGAATTTTACACACTCTAATTACCTTTTTCTTTGCTTTTTCGGTATAGCAGTAGTTATATATTTGCGGTCCAATATTAGTTAAAATGGTTTTCATCCAAACAAAATCACTATCTTCATAATTTTCATTGTTACTAAGATTACCGACTGTGTGACCATTTTGAACTAGTTTTATGATTTGATTATGGTGTTTTTCTAGATATTTACTTTCGATGAAAAAAGCTCCTTTTAATTTTTTACTATCTAACATACTTATTATATTAGTGATATCATCATTATTTCCGACTTTAAATAGTAAAGTTACATCCATTTTGGTATTGTTGCCATTGATGACATATTTATCTTTATTTTTATCTAAAGTGTTTTCGACTTTTAATGGTTTATAAACGAGTAATTTATCATCGAAATAACCGATTTTACTCATGGCTTCATAACTTTTATCGACATCAACTTCTTTACCATTGATACCTGGGATAATAGTATCGTCTTTAATTATTGGTTCAATGGCATTTTCTTTATATCCGTCTTTTTTACTTTTTATTTCTGTAAGTAGAGTATCGCTTAATTTGGCAGTGGTACCAACTTTTTCAGTATAGACAAAACTACCAATCATTAGAGTTAAAATGCCGACCATTTGGAAAAATTTTTTCATAATCTCACCTATGAAATTATATGACTAAAATTTATTAGTATGCCCTTATTATTTACGCACTATTGACTTTACTTTTCATATTATATTATGAAGGGGGCGGATATCGATGAATGGACAATTCTATGGGTATAATGGATATAGGCAACCAATGCGTCCAAATGGACCAAGGCCTGGTAGACCAGGGCCTGGAAGACCACCAGGTGGTGGTAATCAAGGAGGTTTTTTAGGACCGTTTATTTTAGGAGGAATTACAGGCGGCCTTATTTCGCCACTTTTTTGGAATAATAACCGTCCAATTTATTATCCTTACTATCCTCCTTATGGACCTTACCCATATTATTATCGTTAAAGAAAAAGCCTCTAGTTTGAGGCTTTTGTGATATATTCTTTTGAAGCTTCATCTAAATCTTGGACTAAAGACATTATTTCTTCTTCAGTTTTTAATCTAGTTCCGCTAGCGTATATATGTCCACCACCACCATGATTGGCGGCAATTTCATTAATAATTGGTCCTCTTGATCTTATAGAGACTCTATATGAACCTAATTCTTTATCTTCGGTAGCTGTTACCCACACTAACATTTCATTTATATGATTAAAACTATTAATCATATTACCAGGAGTTGCGGCATCGACATTATAAGCTTTTAAGGTTTCATCGTGAACAATTAGGTAACCTACATTATTTAAAGTTATTTGGTAGTGCTCAGCCATATAACCTTGAAACTTAATTTCTTTATATGGTCTTAAATATAATTTATTATATATTTCAGTAATGTCAATATCAGTTTCTTTTAATAATCTACTAACTAAGGCAAATGTTTTTGAATTACTATAAGAGAACATAAATCTATTAGTGTCGGCAACTAGACCAATATATAATTTTTCGCCGGCTTCTTTGGTTATTTTTAAATTAGTATTAAAAGCTAATTCTAAAACCATTTGTGATGCACTTGATGCTTTATCATCGATCCACTCTAATTCACACATTGTTTCAACATATGGATGATGGTCAATTTTAATGGAATTTTTTATCCTTCTTGGATCTAGGCCATCAACTCTTTTATGGTCTGGAGTATCGGTGACAATTAATAGGGCATCATCAAAGTTTTCTGGCATTTTATCAAGTTCACCAATATATCTAAATTTAGCAGCCGGGCTACCAATAACATAGACCTTTTTATTTGGAAAATTATCAATAATTACTTGCTTTAAACCAAGGGTACTACCTAAGGCATCGGGATCTGGTCCAACATGTCTAGCAATTATAATTGTGTTTGCTTTTTTTATTTTTTTATATATTTGTTTATATATATTTGATTTAAATAACATTTTATCACTCTTTCTTTAATGATTATATCATTTTTTGAGGTTAAAAACTAGGGCAAAAGTCTTGACTTTATTAGTATTTGCATATATAATTAATGTCAGCGTGTTAAAGCAGCGTTATTTTGGATGTTATAATGTGGATATTCCCTACAGGGGTTACTTGTTTAAGCTGCTAAAATAAGTATTGATATACTCCACCCTATAACAATAGCAAAATAACCTTTCGCGCTAAAGTGGAAGGAGGAAATGAAATGGCAAGATATCTTGGTCCAACTTACAAAAAATCTAGACGTTTTGGTTTTTCTATTTTAGAAAACGGAAAGGAACTTTCTAAAAGACCATATGCTCCTGGTGAGCACGGACAAGACCGTAGAAAGAAATTATCTAACTATGGTGTTCAATTACAAGAAAAACAAAAAGTAAAATTTATGTATGGTTTAAGTGAAAAACAAATGGAAAGAACTTTTGAAAAAGCAGTAAAAATGAAAGGTGTCAACGGTGAAAATTTACTTAAATTATTAGAAAGTCGTTTAGATAACTTAGTATACAGAATTGGGTTTGCTACTACAAGAAAAGGAGCTAGACAACTAGTTAACCATGGACACGTTACTGTTAATGGTAAAAGAGTTGATATTCCATCTTATCAAGTTAAACCTGGTGATGTTATTAGTTTAATGGAAAACGATAAAGAAATGGCTATTGTTAAATCTTCTTTAGAAGCTTTACATAATAGAGTTGAATACATCTCTTATGATGATAAGAAGATGGAAGCTACTTATGTTAGAATGCCAGAACGTAGCGAATTAAATGCGGATATCGATGAAGCATTAATTATCGAATACTACAACAGAAATTAAGGGAACATTTAGTTCTCTTTTTTTCATGTGAAAACCTAATCTAATTTGATGGGGCTAATTTTATATATTCCCTCACCTACTGATTTTAAATCATAAACTGTCAACTATTAAAATTTATTATATTTTTGTACTTTATATAAATTAAAACATATTTTAAAACGCCTGACGACAATTTTGCAAGGTATAAATAGAAACCTTTGTACAATGAGTACGAGGTGGTAACAAATGGCAATATTTTTTAAAAGAGTGCATGATTTAAGAGTTGATAATGATTTGAAACAAAAAGAAATTGCAAAAATGTTAAAGGTAAATATTAATACTTATCCTCACTGGGAAAGTGGGATGTATGAAACACCAATTGAGATGATAGATAAGCTTTCAAAATTTTATAATTGTTCAGTGGATTATTTAACTGGGCTTTCTAATGAACATGGCAGTTTTTTAAAAAAATTTAATAGTGAAGAGATGTTTATTAGATTAAAAAAATTACGTAAAGAAAATCGTTTATCACAAGCGGAGATTGGGAACAGATTAGGTTTTGGTCAAATGAATTACTGTAGATATGAAACGGGAAAAATATTGATTCCTTTTTCTAAACTTTATTTAATTGCAAAGGAATTTAATATATCTTTAGATTATTTAATGGGTAAATCTGATGATAAAAATATTAAAACTATGGTACATTAAAACTAGGTTTTGGGGCCTAGTTTTAATTATAAGTTATTAGCAAGCTTCGTAATTTCATTTTCTTTTAAACCTGTAAGTTTAGCTATTTCATCAATATTCATATTAGCTTTTAGCATGTTTTGCGCTATATTTAAGGCACTATTTTTTGCACCACGCTTTTCACCACGCTTTTCACCACGTTTTTCGCTTCGTTTTTCGCCAAGCTTTTCTCTCTTGCCAATAGCTTCTTCGCGGTCAATCTTATTCATCCAAGCATCCATCTCTGCTTTGTCATATAAGCCTATCATGTACTTATCCTCATTTAAATCTTCAATTATTTTTTCCATAGCCATCAAATTCTCATCTCCCTTCGATATATCTTTTAAATCTTTTCGGCTAGTAATATCTAACATAGCAACAATCTTTTCAAACTTTGTCATTTTTTCTTTACCTTTAGTATAATACTTTTGAGAGGCAAATTCTATATTTATGTGTAATCTTTTAAAATTTTCTTCATCAGTACTTGTACCATTTTTATTTCTCATTTTATAATCATCTGAAAGTAAAATATTTTTTAGTCGTTTTTTACTATTGATGTTAATCTGTAAGACATCACCACCATTCAAATCTTGCCTAGCATGATTTTTTTCATAAGCTAATTTATGATGATAAGAATTATTTTTAAGAATTGTACTTTTATTGTTATTTCGATTAGCCTCGATATTGATAATATCTTCATCAATTTTAATGATTAAATCAGCTATTTTTTTCTTTTCACTATAATTTTCTATAGGAATTTCTGTATTTAGAAATGTTAAGTTTTCATATATATAACTTTCAGAATATTTTGTTAATATACTTAAGAAATAAGATAATGTTTTTCTAAAGTTTTTATTTTGAAAAAGTGATTTAAATACAGGATCAAACATCGTAGGTATTAATCTATTTCTTAGTTGAACTTGATTGGTCATTTTTTCCTCCTCCTATATATAACATACGATATTTTATTTCTCATTTCCTTCTTATTTATGAAAAAAACTATAAAATTGTAATTTTTTATAGTTTTATTTTTCCAATAAAGTATTTCTTTTTACCTCTTCTTAACACTAAAATTTCTTTATCAATAGCTAAATTTTTAGTCACTATATAATTTTCATCAGTAATTTTTTCTTCATTAATAGTAATACTTCCAGCATTTACAAATTCTCTAGCTTCTCTTTTACTTGAAGCAATTTTATTTTCTACAAGCATGTCTATGATATTAATATTGTCTTTTGTTTCAAAAGTTGGAACACCTTTAAAGACATCTTCAACTTCTTTTTTAGTTAATTTTTTTACGTGTCCACTAAATAAAGCTTCACTCATCTCTTTAGCTTTTTCAGCTTCTTTAGATCCGTGCAAGAAAGTGACAACTTCTTTAGCTAAAGTTTTTTGGGCAATTCTAGTTTCTGGATGTTCATTCTGTTCTTTTTCAATTTTCTCTATTTCTTCTTTAGTTAAGAATGTATATATTTTTAAGTAATCAATAACTTTTTCATCATCACTATTCAAAAGATATTGATAGATCTCATAGCTAGATGTTTTATCTTTATCAAGCCATAAGGCATTTCCTTCTGATTTACCAAATTTTTTGCCATTTTTATCAGTTACTAATGGCATAGTAAATCCATATACTTCATGCCCAGTTTTCTTTCTAATTAAATCAATACCGGCAGTAATGTTGCCCCACTGATCAGATCCAGCACACTCTAACATACAATTTCTAGTTTCGTGTAAATGGAGATAATCTAAAGCCTGCATGATCATGTAAGAAAACTCAGTATAGGTTATACCTGTTTCTAATCTTCTTCTAATAATATCTTTATCAAGCATGTAATTGACATTAAAATATTTACCATAATCTCTTAAGAAATCAATGAAGTTAATGTCTTTAGACCATTCATAATTATCGACAACTTCAAAACCAAATAAGTCTTCAACTTGTTTTTTTAAACATTTAAAGTTGTGCTGGATAACTTCAACTGGTTGCATTTGTCTTTCTTCAGTTGGTCTTGGATCACCGATTCTACCGGTTGCTCCTCCAACTAATAAAATTGGATGATGGCCAGCTTTTTCTAATCTTTTACTGATTAAAAAGCTAGATAAATGTCCTAAATGTAAGCTATCTGCTGTGGGATCTGTACCTATATAAAAAGTTAAACCACCAGCATTTAATTTTTCTTCTAAGTCTTCTCCAGCTTCATCTTTAATAAGACCGCGCCATTTTAATTCATCATATATTTTCATTATTTATCCTCCTCACATTTACAGTGAACACATTTTTCTTCACAACCTGAGTTCATGTGAGTTACAATGTCTACACTATGACTAGTACCAATTCTAGTCGCACCGGCTTTAATCAATTCATTCATCTGTTTGAATGTTTTTATGCCTCCGCTAGCTTTGATTTCTAAGACTTCGTTTTTGTGTTCATTTATTAATTTAACATCTTCTAAAGTAACTCCACGATTACCAAAACCAGTATTAGTTTTGATAAAATTAACAAATGTTTCATTGCAAATTTCAGTCATTTTAATAATTTCTTCTTCGGTAAGTAAAGATGTTTCAATGATTACTTTTAAGGTTTTACCATCAATTTGATCTCTAATTTCTTCAATTTCTGATTTTACATAATCGTAATCTTTATCTTTTAAGGCCCCAACATTTATAACCATATCTATTTCGTCGGCACCATTTTCAGTGGCTTCAATAGCCTCATAAGCTTTTACTTTTGGAGTATTCATACCAAGTGGAAATCCAACAACAGTACATACTCCAATATTAGTATCTTTAAGTAGATCTTTAGCTAAAGTAACATAATATGGGTGGACACAAACTGTTTCAAAACCATATTCTATAGCTTCATGACAAAGTTGTGCGATGTCCTTTTCAGTCGCATCCATCTTTAAATTTGTGTGGTCAATGTATTTTCCTATTTCCATTTTTTATTCCTCCTTAAAATTAAAAAGATACTATGAATTATAAGGACGAGAGTTACCCGCGGTACCACCTTATTTCACAGTATCTATGCATCTTTATCTGATAACGGTGATTAGCCGATTTGACTATAAATAATGTAATTCATTATTTAACCTTGGTTAGTTTGCATCTTCCACTAACTTTCTAATTACTAGTTAAATAACTACTAAGTTATTTGTCCACATCAATTAATAAGACTATAACATAGTTTTTTTTGTTCGTCAACACCTAAGCATTAATATTATTTAACAACAATATTTACTAATTTTCCAGGAATTGATATTACTTTAATAATAGTTTTTCCTTCAATAAATTTTTGTACATTAGTATTTTGATGAGCTAGGTTTTCCATTTCTTCTTTAGATGTATTTACATTTACTGTTTCTTTGCCTCTAACTTTACCATTTACTTGGAATACTAATTCATATGTGTTATCAACTGTTTTTGCTTCATCATACTTAGGCCATATTGATTCACATAATGGTTCACCTAATTTATATTTTTCGTTTATTTCTTCTGTTATATGTGGAGCAAATGGATTTAATAAATGAAGTAATACTCTTAGATCATCTTTAGTTATACTTTCTTTATCATCATAATCATTTTGTAAAATCATTAGTGCTGAAATTGCTGTATTAAATTTCAT
>CALVRK010000047.1 GCA_944358565.1 uncultured Bacilli bacterium | reverse complement strand
ATTCCTTATAATGAAACAAGTCATATAGAATTTAAAAAAACTGATAGAGATAAAATAATGCATTTTTATGATATACTTAAGAAAAATAAAATAAATGTGACGGTGCGCAAGGAATTCGGTAGTGAAGTAAGTGCCGCTTGCGGGCAATTACGTAGTAACTTTGAGGAGGGGAAATGATGGAATTTTCATATTTAACCGATCCTGGCCAAGTCAGAGATCACAATGAAGATAGTGTAACAATTGTTAAAAATAATTCTGGTGAAATACTAATGGCGGTAGCTGATGGTATGGGAGGTCATAAAGGTGGAGAGATTGCTTCATCGATAGCAATAACGCATATTGGTAAAAGGTTTATCGATACATCAAGTGTCGGAAATAAAGAAGATGCGATTAACTTTTTAAAAGAAATAGTTAGTGAAGCTAATATGCTTCTTTATAGATATACCGAAGAAAATCCTGAGAGTTTAGGAATGGGAACGACAATAGTTATGGCTCTTTTAACCGATGAATTTTTGTTATTTGGAAATATTGGTGATTCTTCAGGTTTTGTAATTAAAAATAAAAAGATATACAAAATAACTAATGATCATACTTTGGTTAATTTACTTGTAAAATCTGGAGAAATTACCGAAGAAGAGGCGAAAGATCATCCACGAAAAAATGTTTTGATGAGAGCACTTGGAGCTAATATATCAGTTGAAATGGATGTTTTTGATGTTGAAAGAGATGTGAGTGCCATTTTACTTTGTAGTGATGGACTTACTAATATGCTTGATGATACACAAATTGAAAATGTTTTAAATAGTGATATAGATATTGATGCAAAAGTACAAAAATTAATTGATAAAGCAAATAACAGAGGTGGAACAGATAATATTTCAGTTGCTTATTTACAGAAGGAGGAAAATAAATGATAACAAGGGGACAAATGATTAATGATCGTTATGAAATTATTAGATCTATTGGTGAAGGTGGAATGGCAAATGTCTATCTTGCTCAAGATACTATTTTAGATAGGAAAGTTGCAGTTAAAATTTTAAGAGGAGATTTAGCTGAAGACGAAAAGTTTGTTAGACGTTTCCAAAGAGAAGCTATTTCGGCTAGTAGTTTAAATGATCCTAATATTGTTGAGGTTTATGATGTTGGTGAAGATGACGGAAAATATTTTATCGTAATGGAATATGTTCAAGGACTTACTTTAAAACAATTAATTAAGAAAAGAGGTAGTCTTACTTTACCGGAAGTAGTTGATATAATGCTTCAACTTACTAGTGCGGTGGCGCATGCACATGAAAGTTATATTATTCATAGAGATATTAAACCGCAAAATGTTATTATTTTAGAAGATGGTAGAGTTAAAATAATGGATTTTGGTATTGCTGTAGCTTTGAATGCGGGTGAATTTACACAAACAAATAGTGTAATGGGAACTGTTTATTATATACCGCCAGAGCAAGCTAATGGTGGAGCCGCTACTATTAAAAGTGATATTTATTCATTAGGTATTTTAATGTATGAACTTGTGACTGGTCATGTGCCTTTTAAAGGGGATAATCCTGTTGAAGTTGCTATTAAACATATGAATGAACCAATTCCAAGTATTTGTGAATATGATCCAGAAATGCCACAGTCTATTGAAAATATTATTTTAAGAGCATCAGCTAAAAATCCTAAGAACCGCTATGAATCAGCTTGGGATATGCATGAGGATTTGGAAACTGCTTTAGATAAAGAAAGGTTTAATGAACCTAAAGTTATTTATAAATATCCAGAAAAAGGTTTTGATGATGATGATAGACCTATTTCTAGAGGTGGTAGAGCAGCAAGAAATGCCGAAAACGAAGAAACTAAAAAAGATAAGAGAATGAATAAAGCTTTGATTATTTTAGGAACAATTGTTGGGGTTTTAATTGCCGCATTACTATTTGTATTTATTTTATGGCCAAATATTTCAGCTGGCTCTGATGTTGAAGTTCCTGATGTTCAAGGAATGACAGTTAAACAAGCTCAAAATACTTTGGAAGATGATGGATTAGAAGTAGAAAAAAAAGTTAAAGAAGAGACTAGTGATGATGTTGATGAAGGTAAAGTTATTGGAACAGATCCAGAGATAGGTGAGAGCGTTAAAGAAGGAACTAAGGTGACACTTATTGTATCAAAAGGTTCTGAGAAGATCGAGATAGAAGATTATACTGGTGAAGATGTTGATGATGTTAAAGCTAAGTTAGAAGAGGCTGGTATTAAAGTAGTTATTGACAAGAAAGATGTAGCTAGTAGCGAAGGTAAAAAAGAAAATACAATCATAGATCAAGATGTAGATGCGGGAGAAAAATTAGGTGATGGTGATACTATTACTTTAATTATTCCAAACATTTATAAAACTTATCCTGATTTTACTGATGGAACATATACAAAAGACGATGTTCAAAAATTCTGTGACGAAAATGGTATAACTTTAAATGTGACTTATGTTGAAGATATGACAAAGAGTGAAGGCGTTGTTACTTATCAAAATATGGGAGCTGGAAGCAGAATTAACAGTAATGATAATTTAAGAATTAAAGTGGTTAAAAATCCTGAATTAGAAAATGCGACAGAGCCTAGCGATACTGGAGATGAATAATGCAAGGAAAAATAATAAAATTAATTAGTAATGATTATACGGTTCAAACTTCAGATAAAGAATATGTGTGTAAGGCCCGCGGAAAGTTTAGAAACATGGGCCTTTCGCCGTTAGTTGGTGATGAAGTTATATTTGACGAAGGAAATAAATATATTTTAGAAGTTTTACCGAGGAAAAATGAACTTACTCGTCCGGCAATAGCGAATGTCGATATGGCAATAATTATTACTAGTTTAAAAAAACCGGATTTTTCATCTAATCTTTTGGACAAGTTCTTAGTTATATGTGAATATAATAGAGTTAAACCGGTGATAATTTTTACAAAGTATGATCTACTGGATGAAAAAGAGATTAATTTAATTAAACCGGTGATAGATTATTATAAAAAAATAGGTTATGAAGTTTATATTAATGATGATATAGAAAATATTAAAAAAATCTTTAGTGGTAAGGTATGTGTATTTACTGGTCAAAGTGGGGCTGGAAAATCTACTTTATTAAATAAAATTAATCCTAATTTGAATTTGAAAACTGGGGAGATATCACTAGCTTTAAATAGGGGAAAACATACGACAAGACATACAGAGCTTATCTCTTTATGTAATGGCTTAGTAGCTGATACTCCAGGATTTTCGGCTTTGGAATTTACGGGTATGGATAAAAGTGATATTAGGGATAATTTTACTGAGTTTAACCTTTACCGAGATGAATGTCAGTTTAGAGACTGTTTTCATATTCATGAGAAAAACTGTAAGGTAAAAGAGAAAGTACAAGATGGAACTATTTTGCAAAGTAGATATGATAATTATATAAATTTCTTAAAATGAGGTGATTATTAATGGTAAAAATAGCTGGTTCTTTTTTAAAAATTCAAAGTGATTTTGATAAAATAAAAATGCTTGATAAGGTGTGTGATTATATTCACTTTGATGTTATGGATGGCAAGTTTACTGAAAGAGCAACACTTTCTATAGAAAAAATGAAAGATGTAGTGTGTCAGCTAAAAAAACCATTCGATGTACATTTAATGGTTTTGGATAATCTAAAATATATCGATGAGGTAGCTGTTTTAAAGCCAAAATTTATTACATTTCATTTAGAAAGTACAGATAGGGCTTCTAAGATTATAGATTATATTCACAGTAAAGGAATTAAAGCTGGAATAGCCATTAATCCTGATACGAAAGAGAATGATGTTATGCCATATTTGAATGATGTGGATATGGTGCTTGTGATGAGTGTGGAAGCGGGAGCTGGTGGACAGGCTTTTATCGATATAACTGATAAGATTGATAAACTAATAGAGTACCGCAAAAAAAATAATTTACCATATTTAATTGAAGTAGATGGTGGCATTAATGATAACACAATTAAAATGGTTAAAAATGTGGATATGGTGGTAGCTGGATCATTTATTACTGATGCGGATAATTATCAAAGTCAGGTTTACAAATTAAAGAAAAGTTTAAGAAATGGTTTTACTTTAGCTGAATTACTTGGGGTTATAGTGGTTTTAAGTATTTTAGGTTTAGTGGCGGTGACAGCTATTGATAATAGTTTAAAAAGTAGTAGATATGATAGCTGCATTGTTCAAGAGAAAAATTTGACAGAAGGAGCTAAAGAGGTGATGATTGATTATCCTAATTTATTACCAACATCATCTAGTACTTCAGTTACGATACCAGTTAAAGTACTTCAAAATGGAGGAACTATTAATGGACAGACGATTGATTCTGGATATATCGAAAAAGATTTAATTAATCCAATGACTGATAAGTCTTATGTTTCATCTTCGTCTGGGGTGTCAGTTAAGGTGACAACGACTAATGGAACGAGTTTTGATTATACAGTTGTTTATGGAAATAGTGAAGAATCTTGTCATAAATAGGAGGTAAGAGCATGAAAAAAATAACTTGTGACGGTAATGAAGCTTGCGTAAGAGCTTCGTATTTATTTACGGAAGTGGCTGGCATTTATCCAATTACACCTTCTAGTCCAATGCCTGAGTTAATTGATAGGTGGGCTTTTGAGGGTAAGAAAAACATATTTGGAGAAGTACCAAAAGTTATAGAGATGCAAAGTGAAGCAGGAGCTATTGGACTTTGTCATGGTATTTTGCAGTCTGGTGTTTTAGCTTCAACTTATACAGCTAGTCAAGGTTTACTTTTAATGATTCCCAATATGTATAAAATTGCGGGTGAGATGCTTCCTTGCGTGATTCATGTAGCGGCCCGTTCTTTGGCTACGCATGCACTTAGTATTTTTGGAGATCATCAAGATGTATATGCGACAAGAAGTTCAGGTTTTTGTATGATAGCTTCTTCTTCTGTTCAAGATGCTTACAATTTAGCTTTGGTAAGTCATTTGTCTAGTTTAGAAGCTTCTTTACCATTTATGCATTTTTTTGATGGTTTTAGAACTAGTCATGAACTTAATAAGATTAATATATTAGAAGATGAAGAGGTTAAGAAATTAATACCTTATGATAAGTTAGAAAAGTTTAGAAGTAGAGCTTTAAATAATGAAAGGCCTGTTACAAGAGGTACTAATCAAAATGGGGATATTTATTTTCAGGAAACAGAAGCTCGAAATAAATTTTATGATAGAGTGCCAGATATTGTAAATGAATATATGAGTCAAATTGGTAAACTTACCGGAATAGATTATAGGCCTTTTAATTATTATGGTAATCCAAAAGCTACAAAGGTTATTGTAGCCATGGGCTCAGTGTGTGAGACGATTAAAGAGACGATTGATTATTTAAAAGGTGATACCGGTTTGATTGAGGTTCATTTATATAGACCATTTAGTGATAAGTATTTATTAGATGTACTTCCTAATACTGTGAGGAAGATTGCGGTTTTAGATAGAACTAAAGAAGCTGGTAGTGAAGGAGAACCTTTATATTTAGATATTACTAGTAGTTTAAAAGGTAGAGATTTAGTTATTTGTCATGGTCGTTATGGACTTTCTAGTAAAGATGTCACACCTGGCATGATTAAAGCTATTTATGATATGTTAGATAATCCGAAAGACGAATTTACAATAGGTATTGATGATGATGTGACTAATTTGTCTTTAGATTATGAAGATATTAATGTGACTGATAATACCGAGGTTTTGATTTATGGTTATGGTAGTGATGGTATGGTAAGCTGCAGCAAGTCATTACTTGGTATTATTGGTGATAGTGATAAGTATGTTCAAGGATATTTTGAATATGATTCTAAAAAATCCGGTGGGGTGACATGTAGTCATTTGAGATTTTCTGATAAGCCGATTCGTTCAACTTATTTTGTGCATAATCCTAAGCTAGTAGTTATTTCTAAGGATACTTATTTATCGGTTTTTGATGCCATCACTAGATTAGCTACTAATGGTAAATTATTAATTAATACAAGTATGAATGAAAGCAGTTTATTAGATGCTTTAAATCCTTATAAAAGATTTTTGAAAGAGAATAATATTAAAGTTTATATGATTGATGCGGATGAGATTGCGCGAAAACATGAATTGGGTATGAAAATAAGCATGATTATGGAAAAAGCTATTTTTAAAGTAATAGATTTTGATGAAGATAAAGCAACTAAGGAACTCGAAGAATATGTCATTCGTAAGTTTGGAGTTAAGAACAAAGAAGTTGCACAAAATAATATTGCAGCTTTAAATGATGTTAATTTAAAAGAAATAGTTTTAGATGATATGGAAGAGGATTTAGAATTTCCTAGTAATAATATTTATGAAGCATTAGCTCATAGAAAAGGAAATGATTTAAAAGTATCAGACTTTGAAGGCTATGAAGATGGCTCTTTTGAGCATACTGAGCCAGAGATGCAGAATATTTCAGAGTTTGTTCCTAAGTGGATTAAAGAAAATTGTATTCAGTGTGCGATGTGTTCACTTGTTTGTCCACATGGAGTTATTAGACCATTTTTACTTAATGAAGAAGAGTATGAGAAAGCACCTGATTATGTTAAGGAAAGATGTAAGCCGGCACTTGGAGCACCTAATCATTATTATGTTATTGCAGTTTCAGCTAAAAATTGTACTGGCTGCGGAGTATGTATTAATACATGTCCTGGTTTAAGAGGAAATAAAGCTTTGGCTTTTGAAAAACTGAAAAATAGTAATAATGATAAGGTGTTTGATTATTTAGTAGAAAATGTTAAAGAAAAAGATAATTTTAAAAAAGAAACAATTAAAGGTAGTCAACTTAAAAAACCTAAGTTTGCTTTTCATGGTGCTTGCGCGGGCTGCGGTGAGACAGCTTATATTAAATTATTAACACAGCTTTCTTTTGATAATTTAATGATTGCGAATGCGACAGGGTGCTCATCTATTTATGGAGGAGAGCTTCCTAATGCCCCATATAGTGTGCCATGGGTAAATAGTTTATTTGAAGATAATGCTGAATTTGGCTTTGGAATTTTAATGGGCTTTGAATATGGAAAAAATATGGTTAGAGAGTATATGTTAAAGCATAAAGATGAACTATTTGATAAATGGCTTTTAAATAGTAATGATTATAATATAACTAAAGAGGTTTATGGAAAAATAGATTATGAGAAACATCCTAGATTAAGAGAACTTAAAAATTATATTATAGCTAAAAATGTTTGGGCTATTGGTGGTGATGGCTGGGCATATGATATTGGCTTTGGCGGAATCGATCATGTTTTATCTAGTGGAGCAAATATAAATATTTTAGTTTTGAATACGGAAGTTTATTCTAACACTGGTGGCCAGGCTTCAAAAGCAACTCCAGAAGGTATGGTTGCGGAGTTTGCGGCTTCTGGTAAGAAAAATTATAAGAAAGATTTAGCTCGAATTGCGATGGCTTATCCAAATGCTTATGTGGCGCAAGTGTCGCTTGGGGCTAATATGATGCAGACGATTAAGGCTTTTAATGAAGCTATAAAGCATGATGGTCCATCGATTATAATTGCTTACTGTCCATGTATATCTCATGGTATTAAAAAAGGTATGGGCTGCTCAGTAGAAGAAGAAGCTTTAGCTACTAAATGTGGTTATTTTCCTATATTTAGATATGACGGAGAAAAATTTACTTTAGATAGCCCAAATCCTGATTTTAGTTTATATGATGAGTTTTTAAATAATCAAACTAGGTACAGTATGCTTAAAACAGTGAACCCGGATAAAGCAGAAGAAATGCTTAATATTAATAAAGAAGAGGCTATGAAAAGATTTGAATTTTATAAAAGTTTAGTAACAAAATAGTCAAGTTATGAGCTTGGCTATTTTTGAGTATATTTATAAGTAGAAGATATTTGTTATTTTGAAGGAAGCTGTTTGTTCAAAAAATGACAAGTAAATATCAATTAAAATGATTTTTCGAAAATATTACTTGTTTTTTTTTTTTTTTTTTTTTTTTAATTGGGTTTATTAGGTTAAGGAGGA
>CALVRK010000046.1 GCA_944358565.1 uncultured Bacilli bacterium | reverse complement strand
TATTTTCATAGCATCACCTTCTATTTTTTGATATATCCACTATAGCACATACAAATGTTCTTGTAAATAACTTCTTGTAAACTTTTACCTTTTACAAAGCAAATTCCTAGTAAATTAAAAGGCTTACCACAAGGTAAGCCTGCCAAAACTATATTTTGACTTATTTCATCATATTATCTAACTGATCTGTTACCATTTCAGCTTGACCTGTAGCCATTTTAGCTACATCTTTCATG
The DNA here is from genome assembly GCA_944358565.1 of uncultured Bacilli bacterium. Lineage (GTDB taxonomy): Bacteria > Bacillota_I > Bacilli_A > RF39 > UBA660 > Coprosoma. Next base: position 8,062 of record CALVRK010000046.1, on the reverse strand, counting down.
GCTCTCATTACTGGCTTATTGTATTTTTGATAAGCGAGTGTAATTGCGCCACCCATAGCCATTAAAGCAACATTTTTCACCATATTCATAATATCACCTACTTGTCAGATACATGATGCTGTATGCTAAGCATACATTTATATTCTAACTGTTATTTACAAATTTATACTTAATTTTTTCTATTAATTTTGAATTTCTTATATATTCGTGATTATTTTGAACACTTAAAGCAAAAGCATCAGGCTCACCAATTATAATTAATTTCCTCTTAGCTCTCGTTACCCCTGTATAAACAAGTTTTTTATAAAGCATTCGTCTATAAGAATGAGCTACAGGCATAATAACCATTTCAAATTCACTACCTTGACTTTTATGAATACTAATAATAAACCCATGCTTTATTTTCGAAAAATCTTTTGGAGTATATTTAACCAAATTACCATCAAAATCTACATAAACCTCATCTTTTTTGCTCTTACTAGTATTTCCATATTTAATATACTTTATAACTCCAATATCACCATTAAATACATTTTCATCAGGCATATTAACAAGCTGTAAAATTTTATCATTTTCTCTAAAAATAATATTTCCTGATTTAATTTCTCTTTTTTCAGCAGTTTTAGGATTAAAAACATCTTGTAATTCTTTATTTAAAGTATCAATACCATTTTCTCCTTTATACATTGGAGCTAGTATCTGCATTCTTTTATAATCATAACCTTTTTCTATTACCTTCTCACATAAATTCATTAAATTATGTTTAATATGCTTTGCTGAACATTTTAAAAATGTATAATCACTATATGAACTTAAAAATTTTTCACTTAATGATCCATCTTTAATTTCATAAGCTAGCGAAATAATATATGAATTTTCATCCTGTCTATATAAATGTTTTAAATGAACTACATCAATTACCTCACTCCATATTAAATCCTTAAGTAAATTACCAGGCCCCACACTAGGTAATTGATCATAATCACCAACTAAAATAAGTTTCACATTTCTTCTTAACCCTTTTAATAGGCTGTCAAATAAATTAATATCTATCATACTAACTTCATCGACAATGACTAATTCTACATCCGATTTGTTATCTTCATTAATCATAAATTCAAGGGTTTCTTTATTCCACTTTAAAAATCTATGAATAGTCGAAGCTGGCAAATTCGTCGATTCACTCATTCTCTTACTAGCTCGCCCCGTTGGTGCGAGTAAAGCTAAACGTTCGGTAAACTCATCATAATCTAATTTATTCAAATGTTGATATAATTCCGTAATTGCTTTAATAATCGTCGTCTTACCAGTACCAGGTCCACCAGTAATAATAAGAATATTATTTTCCAAAGCTTTTTTGATCGCTTTTTTTTGTTCATCATTATACTCAATATTATTTATCTTTTGTAATTCCTCAAGTAATACATTTAAATTTTTATATTTTTTTGTTGGTTTAGATGCCATATCATAAATTCTCTCACTAATATTCGCCTCAGCATTCCAAATTTCCTCTAAATAATAATCATCACCATCTATCACTATATAATCTGCATCTTCTAATTCCCTAAAAACCTCATCATAATTATCATATGACGCATTTAAAAACTTATTCACATTATTAATAATAACTTCTTTACTTAAATAACTATCGCCATTTTGATATATAAGATTTTTAAATACATATAAAGTAGCTGCTTTAACTCTCCTTTCATCATCAATGTTAATATCCAAAAGATGAGCCGCTTTATCTACTTTTAAAAAAGAAATATCTGGTAAATTATAAGAAATCTGATAAATATTATTATCAATAATTTTCATTGTATTAGATTTATATTCACTATAAATACTCAAAGCCTCTTTCATTGAAAAACCCAAATCAATTAATCTAGAAATAGTTTGATGGCTCTCTTCATACTTTTTTAAAGTATTAACAATTTTTTTTATCTTATTTTCTGTAAGTTTGGGCACTAAATATAGTGAACTTTCATCCTCTAAAATTTTATCCAAAGCATTATCTCCTAAAACTTCTACAATACTCTTAGCTAACTTCTCACCAACACCAGGAAATAAATCACTTGATAAAAATTCTATAGTAGCTTCTTTGCCAGTTGGTTTTATTCGTTCATATCTATTGCTTTGAAACTGAAACCCATACCTTGGATGATTAACTGCTTCACCATATAAAATATAAGTATCATCTTCATTTAGTTCATGGAAATACCCGGTAAAAGTAATCGTTTGATTTACATATTCTTCTAATACTTCATCGTTAGTTTCTCGAACTTTAAAAAGTCCGATAACATAACCCTTATCAGACTGAAAAATACTTCGGCGATAATTCCCTTTGATGTAACTTTCCATAAACATTTCCTTTCATAATAATTATATCATAGCAAAAACAAACGTTCAATTAAAGAATAGAAAAAAAGACTATTTAAGTCTTACATTTGTCTACCTATATTATGTTCCACTTGATTTTTAGCTATCTCACTCGCATCCATACCATTATAATTACCAACACGCGTACCATCAGGCATCACAAAATAAGAATAACTAGGATTTTCAGTTATATTTAAAGTTACATCACCGGGCATAGCAACAGTTTCTACAACGGCAGTATTTTCAACCATACTTTGATGCTGAAGATAGCCTTGATAAGCCGTCCCTCCAACCAAAGCAACCCCTATAGCTACTGCTACCAAAATAGTTTTTAACTTAATTCCCCTTTGTGGTTTATACGAAACATTCGGATCTAGCTCATTTAAAATTTGAATATTATAATCATTATTTCTAAATGGAGTTGTATTTACCATATTATTTCTAATACTATTTGGATACTCATTCATAATATCACCTCTATTTGTATTATATCAAAATTATCTATTTAATTCAAAAACTTTTACATCACCTAATAAATATGGATAATCTACTTTACTAATTTTGACTGTTACTTCCTCAGCTAAAAGCACTTCATCGCCTTTTGCTTTAATTAATAAATAATTTGCCGTATGCCCAATCAAATAACCATTTTCATATACCTCTGGTATAAAAGTAACCTCACTACCTAAATGCTTAGTCATATAACTAATTTCTAAAGATTTAGATAATTCAAGCAATTTCTTAACTCTTTCTTTTTTTATATTTCCAGGAATTTTATTAGGCATCTTACTAGCAACTGTTCCTTCTCTATCCGAATAAGGAAAAACGTGAATTTTTGTAAAACCAATTTCTTTAATTGTTTCTATGCCTTCCTCAAACTGTTCTTCACTTTCCCCAGGAAAACCAACAATTACATCAGTTGTCACATTCATATCAGGCTTAATAGCTTTAAGTTTTTTTATTTTATTTATAAAATATTGTTTATCATATTTTCTATTCATTTGTTTTAATATCTCATTCGAACCAGACTGTAAAGGAATATGCATATGATTTACTAAAACATCACTATTTTGAATAACATCTAACACCTCATCATTTATCTCCGTAATTTCAATCGAAGAAATTCTAAGCCTTTTAAGCCCATCTAATTTAACTAGATCTTGAAGTAAATTAGCAAAACTATAATTACCATCATGATAATGTCCCGTATGAATACCCGTTAATACAATCTCTTTGTGTCCATTTTTAATTAGCTCTTTAGCTTCCTCTATCACTTTCTCATGTTTTTTACTTCTAACATGGCCTCTAACATACGGAATAATACAATAAGAACAGTAATTATCACAGCCATCTTCAATTTTAATATAAGCTCTTGTCAAATCGAAATTATTTAAGCTCATATCCTCAAAATCAGCTGTATCCATATCTTCGACTAAATACATTTGCTTATCTTTATATTCTTCAAGCAAACTAACAATATCAGATTTATATTTATTACCAATAATAATATCAGCTGGTAAATCTAACTTGTCTTTTTTATTTTGAATCATACACCCAGCCACTACTAATATAGCATTTGGGTGCTGCCTCCTAAGACTTCTAATCACCTTTCTAGATTTACTATCTGCTGTATTAGTAACCGTACAAGTATTGACAATACAAATATCAGGATCATCAGATTTAATATATCCATGATTTTCTAGTAAACTCTCCATAACTTCACTTTCATATTCATTAACTTTACAGCCCAAAGTAATTATCTTATACTTCATAATGCACCCCCCAAAGAAAAAGCAAGCCTAATGGCTTACAAATTTTTTCTAAACTCTTTAAGTGAATTTAAAAAATCAATATTATTTTCTTTTTCACTTTCAAGATTAACTTCTTCATAAGCTCTGCCTATTATACCATCACTTTGAGGTTTTGGCGAGCTTTTTTCTCTAATATTTTCCCTTTGAATTCCATAAATTGGTGAAATAATTTCTGAATTTTTAAATCCATGATAAGTTTTTTTATCTTTATCTTGCTTTTCAACTACTTTTTCGGTATGTTCTTTATACGTATTCATAGCCTCTTTAACTCGCATATCTGCTTTATCTTCTACGTGCATCTCATAACCATTAGCTTCTTTTTTTAACTTTTCGGCTGCCGCCATTAATTCTTGATAACTGATAATAGCATTCTCTTCTTGCTCTCTTTCAAACTCATCAATATCATCAGGCTTTTCTTGCTTTTCTAAATCCGCGCTCATTTGTTCATAAACACGTTCTAACTCCTCTTTCGCATGTTTTTGCTCTTCAGTAAAAGTAGGCTTTTCTTCTTTCTCATTTTCATCCTCACTATCAAAACGCACATCATCACTAATTGGCATTACTTTACCTCTTTTAATAGCTACTTTAAAAATAATAACAGCAATTATTAATATAGCTATTAAAACAGCTCCAATTATCATTAAATCTCTATCCGCAATTTCAAATAAAATATTCATACAATCCACTCCAAATACTAAAAGTCTTATCATAAACGAAATAAAAAACAAAAAAAATTTGTTTAAATTTGTTACTAGACTTACATACTATATACAGTTTACCACAAACCTCAGTCTTTTTCAAAGGTTTTTAAGTAAGTTTTTTTACATATTTTTTACTTCACTTTATTATTATTGGAAAACAAATAAATTTTATTCAAAAAAAAAGATAGAAATTAATCTATCTTATGAAAAAATCAATGAAATAATGAATAAGACAATACCGTAAAATAATGTTGTAAGTAAATAAATATATCCATGTTTATTTTCATCTTTCACTCCAAGTGTTTCGATACCTTTGTACATATAAACCATATTTAATGTATATCCAAGCGCCAAAACGATTAATCCTAAAAATACATTAATAAACATGAAAATTGCTGTTGTAAGTAAAGTTACAGAAGTAATTACTGAATTAACTCCATACATTGTAAATACTTTTTTAAAACTCTTATCACCTTTAAACATTACCGAATTTACTAAATAAAGTAAACCTGTATAAATGAATACAAAAGCAATAACTGCAAGTAAACCTATAAAGAATATTTGTAAATAAGGAACTTGGGTTGAAGTTTGAGTCATTGCATATAAAGTAATACCACCCATAGAACTTGTCGCCATTTCCATAAAGTTTTTGATAAGTGAAATCATAAATAAAGCTGAAGATAAACTAAAAATTCCTACTAAAATTAAAGCTAAATTAAAATGTTTTTCATCTGTATATGTCTTAATCGTATCAATAGGTTTTACAAACATACCTTTTAAAACATCAAGTAAATTTGTTCCTAAATCATTTGTTTGAACTGAAACATTTGCCATACAGTCACAAACTTCACCATCTTTTAATTTTTTACCGCAGTGTATACAAAATTTTGCCATTAACTCTCCTCCTTAAAATCTTGAAAAATAAGTTGCTAAACTTGACATATCTACAAGTTTAAAACCATCATTATAATCATATGTTAAATAAGCATTATCATCATCTGATTTTGACACCGTCTCATCAGAAAAATACTCTTTAACCGTATATTTATATTCTAAACTAACTGTCACATATAAATATCCATCATCATTTATAGATGTTCTATCAACTTCTACATCTGTTAAAGTATATTCTTGAAGTTCATTATTTTGAATAGAACTTGCAAAAGAACTGTAAGCATCTTCTAAATCTGATAAATCAGCATCCTTATACTCAAAGTCTTTTTTAATATCGTTAAATGCTTTCTTACCAATAGCAGAGTCATATAACTTTTTAACATCTTTTTTTACTGCCTCTTCCAACGCCTTTTCATCTTTATCAGATAACTCAAAACTATTAAGACTAGAACTATACCCCCCAACATCAAGCGTACTTTCTGTTGTTAAACCATTTTTTAAAGTTATTTGCGCACTATATTCACCTTTGAATATTGCTGGAATCACATAAGTATCATAATCAGAATCGTCACTTTCTTCTTTATATTTTTTATCAACTGTAACGCCTTCTAATTTCAAACTAGCGCCTTTAAATGTTCTAACTTTATAATCCTTTTCCACTAAAGAACTACCATCACTAATTTTCCAGTTATCAAAAATTAATAACTTGTTTTTCTTGTCTTTAACTAAATAAATAGTTTGCTTCAAAGGATTTTGACGACCTTCTACCGTATAACTAAATGTCACTTGAGCAGAAAGCCCATCAGATGAAAGTTCTTCACTTACAATCTGATAATTCACTATATCAGCTTCTTCAGTCTCGACAACTTTCTTAAATATTTCTTTTGTTGTAAATTCATTTTCTGGAATATTGATGTAATCATAAATCTTATCAGTATCATTGTTGACAAGTGCTTCAAAATATTCCGTCGCAATCTTTGAAGGTTTAAAATTATTAGATAAAATCAAACCTCCTCCACCTAAAACTAAAACCAAAGCAATAACTACTATAAGAATTATTTTAGTTTTCTTATTCATTGGTTTTCTTGACGTCTTAGGCATAATAACATTACTCTCCTCAGCTATCTTAGCCCCACAAAACTCACAAAAACTAGCTTCTTTGGCATTTTTCTTACCACATTCTGGACAAAACATAAACCCTACTCCTTTCTAAGATAAAACAAAGTCTATCTGCCTTAATTATATCCTATAAAATTAAATTTATCAATCTTTTTGAACATAATTATCAAAGCCATCAGTCTTAATAATTTTATCGCCATCTATCCATAAAGCCTCCGCTGGATATTCCTCAATTAATTTCTTTCCTTCCTCTTCATCCATCAAATAAATTGCATTAACAAGCATATTAGCTGTCAAATTATCATTCGCAATAACTAAGACACTATCATACTTATTTTCTTTTTTACTTGTTTTAGGATTAACCATATAACTTTGAAAATTATCAGTTTTATTTCTAGTCGCTATCGCTTTATTTTCTAACTCTAAAACCTCTAATATCTCTTCATTATTAGGATTATTAATACTAATAGTATATTTACCATTATCATAATGTGTCCCAGTAGCTATATCACCATTTTCATTTACTATATATTTAGTGATATTATTCTGTTTAAAATAATATAAAACATCATTCGTCGCATAACTACCAATCATATTATCAAAATTAAAATTAATCTCATTAACTAACTTATCATCATAAACCTGAAGCTTTTCTATCTCACTTTTAAAATTATAATCTTCATTATTTTTTAAATGTTTAAGTAACTCACCACTCGTAATATCGGTATATCCATCTGTTTTATAATAAACAAGTTTACCATATTCAATTAAAGCTTTTTCATCTTCATTTAACTTACCACTTAAAGCATCTACATCCTCATACTTTTCATATATATTATTTATGTCTTCTGTCAATTTTTTATGATCCACTTTATCATAAACCTTAAAAGTTATTTCTTCCCCATAATAATTAAATGTTTCAATATATGGTTCCTTTTTATTAAAAAATGCATTCCATACTATCCAAATAATCAAAATAATTATAATAAAAAGTATTATATAATTTCTTTTTTCAACTATTCTTTTAAGCATATCATCACCATCTAAAGTATAACAAAAGACCTCGCATTTAAGCAAGATCGAGAGTGTATAATCTAGTGTGTAAATTATAAAACACACTAGATTTTTAATATGTAAGAAATGGAGATGAAAAATATG
>CALVRK010000045.1 GCA_944358565.1 uncultured Bacilli bacterium | reverse complement strand
AATATTTTAACCTTATTGGTTTTAATATATCATTAACTGATGAAGTAAATTTATTACATCTAGGACACCTATATTTTTTACTTTTTAATTCTAAATAAATACTTCTTACTATTTTTCCTTTTTCTTTTTCCTCTTCAACTTTATAGACCTTTACTTTGCTTTCATCTAAGCCTATTAATTTAACTATTTCTTCTTTCACTTTCTACCTCATTTTCTAGTGAAAAACATCTTCAAAATATTTTAAAATTATGGTAATATAAAAATGTACTTATTTGTTTATAATGTTTATTCACACACTCATTATAACATCATTTAAGTACATAAAAAACGGCGGATTATTTTCCGTCGTTTTTTATTTATGACTCCCCAATAGAAATTGGAGTTTTATAGTCACCTCTCCCCAATAGAGCACGAAGCTTTTTCTTCTTACTCCCCAGCAGAAATTCTATAACTCATTTTTTACTAAAACCCTTTTTATTATAGATATTTTTTATTATTTTAAGCTATGAATAGTAACGTTTTGCCCCCCAAAAATTAATATCAAAATCATTGATTTACCATTATTTTTCAGCGTTTTTTTCACGTTTACTAGTAATAAAAATATCTAGTTGTTTTAACCAGATATTGTTTCTATCATTTTAAAATATGAATAATGATCCAAAAAAGGCTTTATAAACCAAATAAAGTCTTTACCAAAAAACAAATCAATATTCCAATTACTAAAGGCACAATAAAAGATAAAATTGTCCACCTCCACTTGCCTGTTTCCTTTTTTATTGTAAACAAAGTAGTCAAACAAGGAAAATGGAATATAGAAAATAACATTACACAAATAGCTGTTACATAAGTCCAACCATTATCTATAAGTAAATCCTTAAGTAAATTTAAATTATTCATATCTGTAATCATTCCAAGTGACATATATCCCATAATCATTATTGGAATAACAATTTCATTAGCCGGAAAACCTAAAATAAATGCCATTATAATTACTCCATCCAAACCAATTAACTTGCCAAACGGATCAAAAAAATTTGCACACATTTGTAATAAACTCACACCATTATAATTTAAATTAGAAAAAAGCCAAATAATTAAACCTGCTGGTGCGGAAACACATATAGCTCTTTTTAAAACAAACAATGTTCTATCGAATAAAGATCTTACTAATACTTTTCCAATCTGTGGTCTTCTATAAGGTGGAAGTTCCAAAGAAAATGATGATGGCATACCTTTTAAAATTGTTATTGAAAGTATTTTTGACGCAATAAAAGTAACTAAAATACTAATTAAAATAAATGTCATAAGTATAAAAGCTCTCATCAAACCAGAACTATTATTAGTTACTAAAAACATCGTTATCAAAGAAATTAATAGTGGAAATCTTCCATTACATGGTACAAAACTATTAGTAATTATTGCTATTAACCTCTCTCTTGGTGAATCAATTATCCTCGCTCCAGTTACACCAACTGCATTACAACCAAAGCCCATCACCATCGTTAGTGCTTGTTTACCGCACGATGAACACTTTTCAAACGACTTATCTAAATTAAAAGCTATCCTTGGTAAAACCCCAAAATCTTCAAGCAAAGTAAATAGTGGAAAAAATATTGCCATTGGTGGTAACATTACCGCCACCACCCAAGCTAAAACTCTATAAACACCATGAACCATCATATCTATAAACCAAACAGGTAAATTAATATTTATCAAAAAGTCATATAAAATATCCTCAAAATCAAATAACTTATCATATAAAAAATCAGATGGAATATTTGCTAAAGTTATCGTTATCCATAAAATCAAAAATAAAAGCAAAAGCATAATCGGAATACCAGTAATTTTATTGGTTAAATATTTATCGATAATTCTTTCTTTTTTATCATAATTTTTCTTATTATACCTAACCACCTTTTCACATATCTTATAACATTTTTCATTAATTGTCTCTGTCATTAATGTTTCAATATCATTTTGGTTAATACCTTTTAATTTTAAGTTATTTAAAATATCTTCCTTAATATATTTTGCCTCTAAATTCCTCATTAAATTAGTTTTATATTTATAATCAAAAGCATTTATAAAATTAAAATCTCCAGCCAAATACCTTAAAAGTATATTATCACTATTAACATTAACCTTTGGAATATATTTTTCTAATTTATCAATATCTTTAACCATAAAATTTTCATAATTAACTTTAATATATCCGCCCTTTTTTAAACTAACTTCTTTAACTTTTTCAAGCAAACTATTAAACCCTTTTTTATCTCTTGCCACTACTCCAACTACTGGAACACCAAGCAACGATGATAATTTCTTTAAATCAATGTCTATCTTTTTCTTTTTAGCTTCATCTAATAAATTAACACATACCACTACTTTATTTGTAATTTCCAAAACCTGAAGTACTAAATTTAAATTACGCTCTAGCGCCGTCGCATCACATACTACTATCAAACTATCATAATCTTCAAAATAAACAAAATCTCTAGTAACCTCTTCTTCTTTAGAATGAGCTAAAAGCGAATATGTTCCTGGTAAATCTTCAAACTGATAACTCACCCCATTATACACTTTATACCCTGTAGCTTTAGCTACTGTTTTTCCAGGCCAATTACCTGTGTGCTGCCGCATACCAGTTAAACCATTAAATATCGTACTTTTTCCCACATTAGGATTTCCTATTAAACCAACTCGCATCTAAACGCCCCACTTTACATTATTTCAATTTATTATATGAAATAAAAATAAAAGCGTTAAAAAAGAAATCAATTTTCTAATTTTTTGATTTCTTCTTCTGTAAGTCCGGTTAATCTTGCAATATCAGATAAACTCATTTTTTCTTTTAGCATGTTTTTAGCAATTTCTAAAGCTTTTTTGTTTAATCCTTGTTCTAATCCTTCTTTTAATCCTTGCTCTAATCCTTCAGCATGTCCTTCTTTAACAGCCTCAGCATGATCGATCTTCTTCATCCATTCATCCATTTTATCTTTGTCATATAAACCAATGATGTGCTCATCTTCATTTAAATCTTCAATTATATTTGCCATACTCTCTAACTCCTCATCTCCTTTAGAAATATCTCTAAGCGCTTTTCTACTAGTTATCTGAAACATTACTAATATTTTCTCTAACTTAGATAAACTTCCTTTACCATTAGTATAATACTTTTCTAAAGGTTTGACCATATTTATATGTATTCTTTTAAAATTTTCTTCATCAGTAAACTTCCCTGTGTCATCTTTCATACAAAATTCGATAAATAACCTATCATCAAATCTATTTACAACATTAAAATTTAATTGAAATACTTCACTATTATCTACTAAAGAGCCCGATAAATATCTATCATAGGCTATTTTATGATGATATAAATTATTCTTAGCTACCATACTTGCTTTCGCACTTCTATTAGCCTCGATATTTATAATGGTTCCTTCTACCTTTACTATAAGATCTGTTATCTTTTTTCTTTCTTTATATTTTTCTACTGGAAGCTCTGCATTAGCAAACACTAAATTTTCATAAATATAACCTGGTGAATATATTGTTACATGACTGATAATCAAAGAAAGTAATTTTCTAAAATCAGGATTTTGAACAATTGATTTAAATATTGGATCAAACATTGAATTCATAAGCTTATCTGGATCTTTAGATTTAACTTGATTTAAACTTTTTGACATAAACTCCTCCAATCTAAAAAGGTAGAGTTATCTACCTTCTATATATAACATACGACAAAACATATCACTTTTCCTTTTTTATTTTTGAAAAATTTAATTTTTTTACTTTACACTTTGTCAAAATATAAGAATCTTTGAAGAATGTTACTATTTATAGATTAGAAAAAGATGACTTTCTTTGAAAATCACCTTTTTAAAATAAAGTTAATTGACTTGATTCATCCATGCCATCTAGAATACCCATTGAGCGAAGTTTTTCTATTAAGGTTGAAGAAAGTTTAGCTCTTTTTTGTAAATCTTCGATACTGATAAATTCCCTTTTTTCTCTTTCTTCAACAATGTTTTTGGCAACTACTTCACCTAATCCATCGATGGATCTAAATGGTGGGATTAAGTTTCCATCATCATCGATTACAAAGTCGTGATAATGACTTTTATATAAATCAACTGGTTTAAATTTGATATTACGAGCTAAAGCTTCTAGCGCCACTTTTAAACATTCTAATACTGATGATTCTTTATTAGTAGCGTCAAAGCCTTTTTCATTGATTTCGATTATTTTGCTTCTTACAGCATCATAACCTTTGATCATAGCTTCAATATCAAAGTCATCATATTCAGCTGAAAATTGCGCGGCATAATAGACAGATGGTTTATGAACTTTATAGTATGCTAGTCTAAAAGCGTTGATTACATAAGCTACGGCATGGGCTTTTGGGAACATGTATTTAATTTTACTACATGATTCTATATACCAATCAGCGATACCAGCTGCTTTTAATTCTTTCACATATTCAGCCCATTGCTCTGGCTCTTTACTTGCTTTACCTTTACGCACAAACTCCATTATTTTAAAGGCTTTTAATCGATCTAAGCCCTCTTTCATTAAGTAAGTCATAATATCATCACGACAACCAATAACTTCGCTGAATGGAACAACACCTTGTTCAATTAAATCTCTAGCATTACCATTCCATACATCGGTTCCATGTGATAAACCAGATATTTTAACGAGCTCTGAGAATGTTTTTGGTTTTGTTTCTTTAACCATTTGGAGAGTAAATGGGGTTCCAAATTCAGGAATACCTAGTGTTCCAGTATCATTCATGATTTGTTCTTTAGTAACACCTAAAGGCTTTGGTGATAAGAATATACCCATAGTTTCTTTATCATCTAAAGGTACTTGAGTAACATCATCACCGGTGATATTTTGAATTAATCTTAATTTTGTAGGGCCTGAGTGACCTAAAATATCTAACTTTAAGACATCTTGATCAATGGCATGATAATCAAAGTGCGTTGTTCGCCAAGGTGAATTGACATCATCGGCAGGATACTGAAATGGAGTAAAATCAAAAACGTCCATATAGCCAGGAATAACAACAATTCCGCCTGGGTGCTGGCCGGTGGTTCTTTTGACACCAGTACACCCCCCTGCTAATCTTTCAACTTCAGCAGTGCGCATAGATATTCCTTTATCTTCACAGTAACCTTTAACATAGCCAAAGGCAGTTTTTTCAGCAACAGTACCAATGGTTCCAGCACGGTAAACATTATCGACACCGAATAATACTTTAGTGTATTCGTGGGCAGCGGCTTGATTTAAATCTGAAAAATTTAAGTCAATATCAGGTACTTTATCGGCATGGAAACCTAAGAAAGTGGCGAATGGCATATCTTCACCATCTTTTTTCATTTTGGTTCCACATTTTGGACAGTTCATATCTGGCAAGTCAAAACCACAGTCGTATTTTTTAGATAATGATTCTCCATCTATTTCAAATATGCTATGTTTACAGTTTGGACAAACATAATGAGCAGGTAGTCCATTTGTTTCAGTTATACCCATAAATGTCGCAACCAAAGATGAACCAACCGAACCACGGGATCCAACTAAATAACCGTCATCATTTGATTTTTTAACTAGTTTTTGGGCAATAAGATATATAACATCAAAATGGGCGCCAATAATACCAGTTAATTTATCTTCGGCCTGTTTATTTAATTCTTCTTCTTTTAAATCTGGATTTGTTTCTTTGATATCTTCTTTAACAAAGTTTTTAACACCATCATAGTAACTGCGCATTACTTTATTTAAATTTGAATATATATATTTATTATATTCCTCGTCTTTTAACCCTTGCTTTTCAGCGTGTTTTTTGATGATATTCATAGGCTCTTCACCATATAATTCTTGAGCTAGTCTTTCTTCAATATTATAAGGTAATGGCTTTCCATAAACACTTTCGGCTTTATCATAAACCATATCAGTTGTTGTTTCGGTACAGTTTGGTATTTTAGGGGCGAATGGAATGCCACCAGTATCGATAATAACTTCAATGATTTCAATCATATCAGCTATTTTATTTGGATTATCAATAACTATTTCTTCGGCAAGTTCTTTAGGTAAGAATGAGAAATCTTCTAGCATCTCTTCGGTTGTTCTTAGGTGCTGAGACGGAATTTGTTTGATATCTTTTTTGGCTAAAGGGTGTCTCCCTCCACCTGGAACTTTTTGATTAACTATGATTTCTCTATATATTGTGTCTTCTGGTTCTATTTGATGTACATCACCGGTTGCAACAATTATTTTACCAGCTTCTTTGGTAACTTTGATGATTTTTTTGATGTGCTCTAGGAGTTCGGCTTTATTTGCAAAATCACCCATTTGAAGCAAGTGGTCATATACTGCTGGTGGCTGAACTTCAACATAATCATAGAAGTTAATTAAGTTAACTAATTCTTCATCATTTTTACTTCTAGCTAATCTAAATATTTCACTTTCATAACAACCACTACCAATTAGTAAACCTTCCCTATGGTTTTCAATTTCACTTCTTAGGATTCTTGGGGTTTTATATAAGTATTTAGTATTAGCTAAAGAGATTATTTTGAATAGGTTTTTTAAACCTTTTTTGTTTTTAGCTAAAATATTGACATGATAACTAGCTCCATATTTATGAATTTCATCTTTTGATACTAGTTTATCTAAATCTTTAATAGTTTCAAAATTTCGAGATACTAGTTTTTTTAACATTTTATGAAAGACTAAGGCGGTTCCTTCAGCATCGTAATCTCCTCTATGGTGCGCTGATTCGTCCCATGGAACATCATATCTTTTAACTAAAGCAGATAAGCTATGTCTAGCATAACCGGTATCTAAAGCTCTAGATAATTCTAAAGTATCGATTACGGTGTTTGTGAATTCTCCCAAATTATACTTACTATGGGCCATAACGATAAATGAAACATCGAATTTGGCATTATGGGCAACCATTGGAAGATCTCCTACCCATTCCATAAATCTTTTAACCACATTTTCTTCGTTATCTTTATCTTGTAACATTTCATCAGTTATGTTAGTGAGTTCCGTGATTTTTGTTGGCAATTTTCTACCAGGATTAATTAATTCATCAAATCTATCAACTATTTCACCATTATCTATTTTAACAGCACCTATTTCAATAATTGAGTCAGCACCACCGGCATTAAATCCTGTTGTTTCTAAGTCAAAGACAACAAAGGTTGTTTCTAATAGTTTTTTATCAGTTGGCCTTAAAACGATATTAACAGTATCATCGATTAAGGTGAGTTCTGTTCCGTATAAGGCTTTGAATTTATCTTTTTCTTCTTTATTTTTATTATATTTAGTAACTAAATTGAAGACATGTGGGAATGCTTGACAACCATTATGATCAGTAATAGCAATGGCTTTATGTCCCCATTTCATGGCAGTTTCGACTAATTTTACTTCATCAGCGACACCATCCATTTGACTCATTTTGCTGTGAGCATGAAGTTCAATTCTTTTTCTTGAAGCTTCGTCTTTTCTTTTTTTATCTTCTTTCATAGAGATGTTTATGTCCCTGGCATTTAAAACTATTTCACCTGAATATTTATCATTTTTAGTGTAACCTCTGATAATATAATATTTTCCTTCTTTTAAAGATTTTTTATATTTATTAAATTCCGCATCTTCTTTGCAAAATATTTTACAGTACATGCTATCTGTGCCATCAGTTATTTTGAGTGTAATAATTTTAAAATTACTTTTAGATGATTCAAATGTATCAATGCCAAAGATTTTGGCATCAACTGTAACATTATCCATTTCAAAAGTGATTAGGTTAAGGGGTGTTGGTTCATCTGTAATTTCTCTTCCCATGATAAATGGGCTTTCTTTTTTTACGGTTACTTTAGGAATTACTTTGGTTTTTTCTTTTTCAATTTCCTCTCTTAATTCTTGAGCTTTTGTTTCATCGATTCTAGTGATGATTTTGAGATTAAAACCTGCATTCTGTAAGTTTTTTTCTAAAGTGGGTTTGATACTATTAAATTTCATCTCTTCGGCTTTATTAGTAAGATCAATCAATAAATTATCATCATCTATTTTTAAAGGAACACCAACGAACATTTTTAAAAGCGGAGCTTCTTTACTATAGTTTTCTAAAAAATGACGGTAATAATCAGTTAATGTTTCAATATCAAAACTATTTGAATTTATTTGCGATTTAATTGATTTTACGTTTGAAAAACGAGTTTTTAATTTTTTTGAAAAATCTAGATAGATTTTAAGTGGTAACGGGCTTTTTAAAGAAAGGCAAAAAACATATTTGTCTTTCGCTTTGTTACAAATAATTTTATTTAATTTACCACTTTCAAAATTAGTTTTTTCATTTTCAT
>CALVRK010000044.1 GCA_944358565.1 uncultured Bacilli bacterium | reverse complement strand
CCTGGCTATAATCTAAGGTTACTTCTAAATCGGCTGTTAAATCATCTGGCTGCTCAGTTACATCATTATATTTTACTATTACTGTTAAGAGTGCTGTATTACCTGCTTTTAATAATGCTCCTTCTCTTATTCCAGTTATTTTAAATCCTATAGCTGGATTATTACTTTCTGGTACAGTTATTTTATCTAATTTGGCATCGATATCTCCTTCATTAGATACGGTTACATCATACTGCATCGTATCTCCTGGACTTATGAGTCTTGTTTTAAAGGTCGCCGTTGTATCGGTATAACCTGGTGTCTCGGCATCCGTAGGTACCCCGCTTACAACCTTACTTTGAATATTGGTTATTTTTACGCTCCAGTTACTTGTTATATTGGAAGTTCCTGTTATTTTAAGTTGGCTACTGAAAGCCGCATATCCTACTCCCATAATAACTAATATCATACATAGTCCTGCTATTATATAATTACGCTGGGTACTATTAAATTTTTTTCGCATTTTCCTTACTCCTTTACTATTTTTTATTATGAATAAATAAGAATATTTTATTCATAAATAACTAATAAGAATTCATTACTTTTTGTAATATTCCTATCGTTATTTTCATTATATCACAAAATTCGAACTACCAGTGCATATAATTATCACTCACAGTTTGAAATAATAGTATTAGGTGATAGCAAATGGATAATAAGATTAAATTTCATAATGACTATTATTAGGAAAAACATAAAAAAATACCGAAAAATAGCCGGTTTAACCCAACAAGAACTAGCTGATATGATTGGCGTTAGTATGCACTATATTTCCCAAATTGAAAGTGCAAAACCATACAAATACTTTACACTCATAATTATTGGTCGGATTGCCGATGCCTTAAATATTGATATCAAAGATTTATTTGAAACGCAAAAAGAAAAAACTGTTATCTAGTTTTTCCTTTTTTATTTTCTGTATAAAGATCTGGATCAAAAAGTGGTAATTGACCATCCATTACTTCATTTTTTTTAAGTTTAGTTCTTTTTTTAACTTTCTTCGGATGATTTAAATCATATTCCATCCGAGCTCTTTCTAACTCTGAAATTTCCGAAGGATTTCTTGCAATCTCTTTATTTTGTTTTAAAAGTTCATAATTATGTCTTCCAACTTCTAATCCCCTAACCGTTTTATAACGTTTAAACTCTTTAATCAAATTGACTTTAGCTCGCCAAAGCTCCTCTCCAGCTTCCTTTTCATCAGAATTTTTAAATCTTAAATAATAACTTAAAGCACCTCTAAAATATTGATTAGTATATCTATGCACCAAAATGAAATTTAAAAATTCCGGATCACTTTCTATTTTATTTAAAAACTTATTCATATAAGATGTAATACTACTTTTTGGAATTACCGTTTTTTGAAGATTTTCTGTTGCTAGTTTCCTAATAAATGGTAAATCATTAAACACTAGTTCTAATGAATTTAAATGACCACCACTATTATATTCAATTGTAAAATAACCTTTTTCATACCCAGAAAAAACCAAACTAAGTGCTTTTGTAAGTTCTTCTTCACTAGAAAAATTAGAAGTAAAAGCATCAATCTCTGTCAGAGCGAATTTATCACGATGCGTTCCATCTTCAAAATCTAAACCAAATATTTTTTTATTCCCGTTATAATAATGATAAACAAGTTTATATCTATTTACTTGACCAGCCATATCAACCACCAAATATATTATACATGAAAAAAAGAAAATGGCCAAATCACCATTTCCACTCTGCCACTTCTGGCATATCTACACCATGTTCTCTAATATAATCGTAATGTTTCCTTAATTTTTCTTCCATCTCTAAAATAACCTTTTGACCTTCATCTCCTAAATCTAACTTTCTAATAGCATCAATCACCAAATGAAAACGGTCAATTTTATTTAAAACTCGCATATCAAAAGGTGTTGTAATTGTTCCTTCCTCTTCATAACCATGAACTACCATATTTTTATTATGCCTAAAATAAGTAAATTCATAAATAAGTGATGGATAACCATGGAAAGCTACTAAAATAGGTTTATCTTTTGTAAATAATTTATCATATTCTTCATCACTTAAAGATTTAGAATATTCTGAAGATTTTTTAAGGCACATCAAATCTAAAACATTGATAAATCTAATTTTTAAATCAGGAAATTTCTCTTTTAAAATTTTAGTGGCCGCTAAAGCCTCTAAAGTTGGACAGTCACCAATAGATACCATGACAATATCCGGATCATCATCACTAGCCCACTTCCAAATAGCTAAACCTTTATCAAATTCTTCTTTAGCCTCTTTCATACTAAGCCACTGTAAACTAGGATGCTTAGAAGCTACTATTATATTAATTTGATTTTTACTTTTCATACATTCATCAAAACAAGTAATTAAACTATTCGCATCAGCTGGTAAATACATTCTAACAATACTATCTTTTTTCGTAGCCATGTGATTTAAAAATCCTGGATCTTGATGCGTATATCCATTATGATCTTGCTGCCAAACATTAGAAGTTAAAATATAATTTAATGAAGAAATATCTCTTCGCCATTTTAAATTTTGACATACTTTAAGCCATTTTGCGTGCTGACCAGCCATCGAATCGATAACTCTAATAAATGCCTCATAACTAACAAACACTCCATGACGGCCAGTTAATAAATAACCTTCAAGTAAACCTTCACAAAAATGTTCTGATAAATAACTATCGATAATTTTACCATCTTCACTTAAATATTCATCAGTATCTCTAACTTCTTCTTGCCAATCACGGTTAGTCACTTCAAACATTTCATAAAGTCTATTACTCATTGCTTCATCAGGTGAAAATAATCTAAAATTATCATTAAGTTTATAAACATCTCTAATATATTTACTAACCTCTAACATATCTTGCGTCTTAAATTCACCTTTTTTATCAAACTTAACTTCCAATTCATTCACATCAGGTAACTTAATAATTCTTCTAAGTAAGCCACCATTCGCATTAGGATTAGCTCCCATTCGGTATTTGCCTTCAGGAATAATTTCATAAATTTCTTTATTTAAATGACCATTTTCATCAAATAACTCTAAAGGTTTATAACTTCTAAGCCACTTTTCTATTTGTGTAAGGTGCTCATCACTATCAGGCTGAATCGGTACTTGATGAGCTCTAAATGTTCCCGCAACCTGTTTTCCATCGACTACTTCTGGACCCGTAAAACCTTTAGGTGTTTTCAAAATAATCATCGGATAAATCGCTTTACCTTTAAATTTACCACTCTTAATCGCTTTAATTTCTTCTAAAACCCTATCTAAAGTATAATACATTTTTTTATGTAATGTTTTAATATCCCTATCTTCAACTAAATAAGGGTGCCAACCAAGACCACTAAAATAACTTCCAAGTTCCTTCTCACTCATTCTTCCAAACACCGTTGGGTTACTAATTTTATATCCATTTAAATTTAAAATCGGCAAAACCACTCCATCTGTTTTGGGATTAATAAACTTATTACCATTCCAAGAAGTCGCAAGTGGTCCCGTTTCTGCCTCACCATCACCAATAACTGTGGCTACAATTAAATTAGGATTATCTAAAACCGCTCCAAAAGCATGAGCTAGAGAATAACCAAGTTCCCCACCTTCATTAATTGAACCCGGTGTCTCTGGCGCCGCATGACTAGGCACACCACCAGGAAAAGAAAATTGTCTAAATAGTTTCTTTAAGCCTTCTTCATCTAAAGTAATATCTTTATATATCTCACTATAAGTCCCTTCCAAATACACATTAGCAAGCGGACTGTTTCCTCCATGCCCAGGTCCAGAAATATAAATCATATTTAATTTATTGTCTTTAATCAGTCTATTTAAATGCGCATATATAAAATTTTGTGAAGGAACCGTTCCCCAGTGTCCAACGATTTTTTTCTTTAAATCACTTTTTTCTAATTTTCTTTTTAAAAGTGGATTATCAAGTAAATAAAGTTGACAAGCTGATACATAATTAGCTGCCCTAAAATACTTATCCAAAAGCTCTATCTTTCTCGTTATATCTTCCATCTATTACTTCCCCCTATTCTCATATTAATTATATTTTTTTATCAAGAAAAATGCAAACTATATATTTCTAATTAATTTATAAATTTCTAAAACAATAAGTGGCACTAAAGAAAGTAAAACAACAATTACCCATTCATTCAAACTTAAACTAACAAGTGAAAAGAAATTAGCTACTGGCTTTATAAATACCACCAACATCAAAATAATAAATGACGATAACATCGCTAAATATAAATATTTATTTTTCGGATGCTTTTTAGAAAATATTGATAAAGTAGAAGAGTGTTGATTTAAAGCGTGTACAATTTGTGATAAACACAAAACTAAAAAGGCCATTGTTACTCCATCTTTATAACTAGTTTGCGTCCCTATTACATAAGCCACTAATGAAATAACCGAAATTAATATTCCATAAAATATTACTCTTACAACTAGTCCTTTCTCAAACAAACTTCCTTCTTTAACCGGTTTTTTCTTCATATCATCTGGATTTTCTGGATCAACGCCTAAAGCTAAAGCTGGAAGCGTATCTGTAACTAAATTAATAAACAAAATATGAACCGCTAAAATAGGTACTGATAAATTAAACACCGTCGAAAAAAATACCACCAATACTTCCGCAATATTACCTGAAAGTAAAAATTGAATTACTTTTTGAATATTACTATAAACTCGTCTTCCCTCTCGGACTGCCACTTCAATTGTCGTAAAATTATCATCTAAAAGTAACATATCGGCCGCATTTTTAGCAACGTCAGTTCCTACCTTCCCCATAGCAACCCCAATATCAGCTGCTTTTAAAGCCGGTGAATCATTTACACCATCGCCCGTCATAGCCACAACTTCACCATTAGCTTTATAAGCTTTAACAATCTTAAGTTTATCCTCAGGAGCTACTCTTGCAAAAACAGTAATATTTTTAGCTTTATCAACTAACTCGTCATCACTTAATTTATGTAACTCTTCGCCAGTCATGGCAATATCGCCATCATTAAAAATACTAAGTTCCTTCGCTATTGCTACTGCTGTTAATCTATGGTCACCAGTAATCATGACAACTTTTATCCCTGCATCTTTAAATGTTTTGATAGACTCCAACACTTCATCTCTAGGTGGATCAATCATACATGATATACCAATAAAAATTAAATTATTTTCAATATCATCACCTTCACTTGGCATAAAATCAATTGTCTTTAAAGCAAACCCTAAAATTCTATATGCTTTAGATGATAAATTTTCACATTTAACTAAAATTTTATTTTTAATATCATCCGTTAAATCTATAACTTCACCATTTTTTAAAATATATGGGCATAATTCCAATAATTCTTCTAAAGCTCCTTTAGTATAACATATCTTCTTTCCATTAATCTCACATACCACTGACATTCTTTTTCTATCAGAATCAAAAGGCTGTTCATATATTCGGTTAAATTTTTGATTAAATAAATTTATATTTTCTTTTTTAATATATTCAAGTAAAGCAATTTCCGTTGGATCGCCTATTTCATTTTCATCCAAAGAAGCATTATTACAATTCTTGCACCCTAAAAGAAAATCAATTGGAACCCCACCTTTTTTATCTAAAACAAACTCATCATAAAATAAAGCATCAACTACTGTCATTTTATTTTGCGTTAAAGTCCCTGTTTTATCAGTACATATCACACTCGCACTACCTAAAGTTTCAACTGCTGGAAGTTTCTTAACTAAGGCATTTTTATTAGCCATTCTCTGAACCCCTAAAGCCATAACTATTGTCGCCGTAGCTGGCAAGCCTTCTGGGATTACCGAAATTGCAAGAGAAATCGAAATCATAAGTAATGACACTAAATCTTTACCATACATAAAACCGATAATAAAAATTAAAACACTAACTATAATTCCCACAATACTAAGCGTTTTACCGACTACTTCTAATTTTCGTTTTAATGGTGTATCTAACTCATCAGTGTTTTCTAACATATTGGCAATTTTACCAACCTCAGTATCCATTCCTGTTCCAATGACCACACCTGTACCAGTTCCATAAGTAATAATTGTGCTAGAAAATGCCATATTAATCCTGTCACCTAAAGCCAAACTATCTTTTAAAATAACCTTCGCATCTTTAGAAACAGCAACACTTTCACCCGTTAAAGCCGACTCATCTATCATTAAACCGTTATCATTAATTAATCTAACATCAGCCGGAACAATACCACCAGCCTCTAAATATACAATGTCGCCAATAACTACCTCTTTTGATAATATCGTCTGCGCCTTACCATCTCTAATTACCGTCGCCATTGGTGCATTCATATTTCTTAAAGCTTGAACCGCATCAGCGGCTTTCTTCTCCTGAATAATACTTATTACCGTATTAATTAAAATAATAATTAAAATAACTACACCTTCAGCAAGCTCACCTAAAATAAAAGATAAAAATGAAGCAATAAACAAAATTATAATCATCTTATCCGTTAGTTGCAATAAAATCATTTTAAAAAGACTATTTCTCTTTTTCTCTATCAAAACATTTTCTCCATATTGTTTAAGTCTCTTTTGAGCCTCCATTTTAGAAAGCCCATTTTCATTAGTTTTTAACTCTTCATATATCTTTTTAACATCCTTTGTATAAGCTTTATTCATTACCTTCACCTATTTTAATTTTAACATATCTAAAGTTAAAAAAGAAGTCGTTTTAAATTCGCTTTACAAATTAAGAAAATTACTTTAAAGCAATCTTGTAAAGTTCTCTATCATCTACATTAAAAACAACTTCTTCAACATCATAATTAGCCCCTACCGATAAAGATATCATTTCTAAAGTCTCTTCTGATATATCTTCACTAACCGCATCATTTAAAATATTTTTATTAAAATTTAACTGCATCTGTCCATCTTTAACTACACTTGACACTAATTCAGTTCCATCATTTAAAAAACTCATTAAATTTTTATTAAAATCAAAATTATTAGAAAGTTCATCAATAATTATACTTGCCTTATCACGGTCATCATTAATATACTTAGTTACCGGCACATAATAATAATTGTCATTAATCTGATTAATATAATAAATTGTTACATCCGTAATGTCTTTTGTACTTGTTAAATCAAACTCTTTATTAATTCCAAAAGTTTTATCTAAAGTAGATGGTAAATTAATTTTTGTTTTAGGTAATTTAGTAAGAATATCCCCTTCAACATAAATAATCATTTTATCAACACCATCAATAGATGTTAAAGTATAAACTATTGCCTCTACCATTTTCTCTTCCAAATCTTCAGAGACATCAAGTATATCCTTAGAAAAATCAACCTTAATTAATCCTTTTTCATAACTCAAACTCAAAACTTCTGTATTAGGTGGAATAATCGCACTAAAACCACTAGGGATCTTACTATCCATTCCACCGATTGTTAATACTTTAATTAATTGTTTAGCTTTATTTTCAATATTTGTATCATTAACAGCTACACTAGTTAAAGCCATATAACTGTTTTGATCCATTAAAAATATGGGGCTGCTTTCAATATTAGTATTAACATATTCGAGTTCCTCTTTAATATCCAAAGTATTATCATTAGACGGAATTATATAAATTAAAAACATTGCGAATAAAGCCAAAGAAGATAGTATAATTTTTCTAATTGACAATTTTTTAAGCATACCATCACCCATTTTAAGAATATGAAAAAAAGGCCATATTTATGACCTTTATAGTGAAAGTTCTCCGAGTCTAAGTAACTCGATAACTGCTCCTGCACGGCCTTTAACACCTAGCTTCTGCATGGCATTAGAAATATGATTTCGCACAGTTTTATCACTAATTTTTAGTTTTTCAGCTATTTCATTAGTACTATAATTTTGAATAAGTAATTCAAAAACTTCGTGCTCTCGTTTAGTTAAAATGCCCTTTTTCATAAATTCCCTCACTTTCCTAAGGCGGGATGGTTTATATTTACTCATATTATTGTATGCATACCAAGGTTATAAGTGAAAGGAAAATCACCCAAAGAAAAATTTTATAATACTTAAAAAATTGTCAAAATTATGACAATTTACTTTTGAAATTTAACCGATATACTCATAGAAGTTTCAAACTCCTCTTGAACTGACCTCATAATCTTATTAGCAAGTTCTTTATCGTGTTTAGTACTGTCTATAACCACTTGAACACTAGTCTCGTCGATACTTACAAAAGATTTTAAATTAAATTCGTTTTTTATTTTATTTTCAATAGATTCTTCAGTACCTCTGTTTTTATTAAGTGCCTGCATCTTTTCAAAAGCTTTATTTTTTTCTTCTGTTGTCGAATTAGAATCTGTCAAAATCTTTTTTAATTCTGTAATCTCATCCAACATTTTCTTCTCTGATTCTACCCTTAATGCGA
>CALVRK010000043.1 GCA_944358565.1 uncultured Bacilli bacterium | reverse complement strand
CTCATTTGGGCGTTCAAGTGTCTCGTAATCATGGGGTGTTTAGTTCTAGCCCCAAAGGGAACACCATTTAAGTATATTAAAAGAATTGCTTATATATCTAGCAATTCTTTTTTTCTTAATAATTTTCAGCTTTAATTTCAAAGTATGATTGTGGATGAGCACATACTGGACATACTTTAGGTGCTTCCTCACCATAATGAACATGACCGCAATTACGGCAAACCCACATTTTAGGAGTTTCACTTTTAAATACTTTTTCATCTTTAACAGCATCTAATAATTTATTATATCTCTCTTCGTGAGTTTTTTCGATTTTAGCAACTTCTTCAAATAAATAAGCAAGTTTGTCAAAGCCTTCTTCTTTAGCATCTTTTGCCATTTCAGCATACATTTCTGTCCATTCGTAGTTTTCACCTTCAGCAGCTAATTTTAAAGCTTCTTTAGTATCAACTTTTAAACTATCTTTAATATCGCCACCAAATAAAGCTTTTAACCACATTTTAGCGTGTTCTTTTTCGTTATTTGCTGTCTCTTCAAAAATTGCAGCAATTTGTTCATAACCTTCCTTTTTTGCAGTTGATGCAAAATAAGTATATTTATTTCTAGCTTGGCTTTCTCCAGCAAAAGCAGTTAATAAATTCTTTTCAGTTTTTGTTCCTTTTAGTTCCATATTATATATCTCCCTTCTTTTAAATTTAGTTATCAGAAACAACTGATTACCATTAAAATTATACCATAATTAAACAAAATTGTATATAATTTTCATTTCATTTCACTATTTATAAAGTGCATAATTACATTCACAATATAATCTACTTCTTCATTAGTAAGCTCTTTTCCTTTAGGAATATGATGCCACTTTTCTAAACATCCTCGGCAACACGTTCCTGTTGCGTGCTGAGCGATAAAAACCGGATGCCCTCTCATCGCTGTTTGCCTTCCATCATTCTTTGGATAAGCTGGCTTTAGCTTCTTATTAATAAAATCATAAGCGTGCTTTTTAATTTTATCCATACCTTTTTCATTAGTATAATCTATCATATATTTACGTAAATGAAATGATGAGCGAAACTTTGATTTACTTAATTTTTGAAATAAATAATCTAAATCTTTATCCATAATTATTTTTCCAAATAACTTAAAAGTTTGTTCACAACTTCTTCTAAAACTTCTTTTTTATCATCACGGCGATTATCTCTATCGACAAAAATATCAAAATCAATATATGTACTGATATCTTTATCATATATACACATAAATACTTGATTGTCATTACCACACTTATTTTTAGGATCTCTCTTGCCGAGTTTACCCGTGATGCCTATACCATAATTACTTAAAGTAAAATCACTAATTGCTTTAGCCATTTCTCTAGCTGTCTCTTTACTATAAACAGTATATTTATCGATAATATCTTTATCAACACCCATTTTTATTTTAAAGTCATTCGAATAAGTTACTGCACTAAAATCTAAAATACTACTCGCACCAGGTACATTTGTAATGGCATTTACAATAGCTCCTCCAGTACATGATTCCATCGTACTAATTGTTTTTCCACTATCTTTTAAAATATTTACTATTTTTCTTAATTTATTTTCCATTATATCACCATAAATAATTATACACCAAAAAAGAGACATTAGTGTCTCATTCTCATATTTTTTTGATAAGTTGACCATATCATCTTTACAGTAGTTCCATCCATTTGGTCTTCTTTATAACCAAAAAAATCCAAACTTTGAAGCATGCTATTTAAAACTTTTCTACTAAAAGCATAATTCGCATCCTCCGTACTACCATATAAACCTAAAGCTACTCTAGTTGCAGTTTTTGAAACTTCTGGGATATTTGATAAACACTTAACTAATAATGCAGCATCATCAAACGGTAAAACCGCATGAACTAAATTAATTTTTTTAGTTCTATAGGATTTTCCATTAAAGTTTCAATAAGCTCGATATGACAAATTTTAAAATTTAATTTTTTATTATTTTGTTTTAAAATAGAAGTAACATTTAATCCTTCATCATTCGCAATTTCTAAAGCTGTATAATCAGGATTTTCAATGTCATCTAACTTTGACAAATTCTTTCTAAAAAATTCAGCATATCTTTCTAACGCTTTTTCTCGTGGTGTTTTTTTTGATGTGCTTTCCTTAATCATCACGTCTGATGGACTACCACTCAATCTATTTTTTATAGCTAACTTCTCATTTTTTACATCTAACATCGTTACTATGCTTTCTTTTTTCATTTTTCCTTCCTTTCTAAAGCTCTACTATTGTACCAAAAAAAGAAATAATGTTAAATTGAAAAAAACAGAGTGGTTACTCTGTTCTAAGCGCTTCAACTGGATCTTTTCTAGAAGCCATATTAGCTGGAATTGCACCACCTATAATCGTTAAAGTCACACTTATAATAATTAAAACAAAAGCATGAACTGGATTTAATTTTGCTACATCTGCAAGTCCAGATAAATTTTCAATAATTATATTTGTTGGAATTGTAAGTAAATAGGCAATCGCTATACCAAGTATTCCTGAAAATATTCCAATTATAAATGTTTCTGCATTAAAGACTCTTGTAATATCTTTTTTCCGTGCCCCTATCGCCCTTAAAATTCCAATCTCTTTAGTTCTCTCAAGTACAGAAATATAAGTTATAATTCCTATCATAATTGAAGATACCACTAATGATATTGAAGAAAAAGCAATTAATACTATTGTTATCGCATCCATAATATTACCAGATAATGTCGAAATCATCTCAGCCATATCTGTATATTGAATAACATCTTCTTCAGATTTTCCTTCATTATATTTATCTAAATAACTTATAACCTCATCTTTAGTTTCAAAATCTTTAGGATAAATATAAATAGTTGTTGGTACTACATCAGCTCCTAAATAACCCAAAATCATATCTTTAGTCATGGTATCATCAAAAGATTGTCTTGTAAGCACATTATAATTAACTTCTCTTTGTTCTTTCACTATTTCGGAATTATTATTACTACTTATCACTTTTTCACCCAAAGCTTTTGTATAATAAAGTCCTGTATTTGTTGCAATTAGCTCTTTATCTTTTTTACCACGTAAAATTGCCATAATTTTAACTGTCAAGCTATCTTCACTAGTATATAATTTTTCTAAATCTGTTTGAACTATAAAATTATCGCCAACTTTTGTATAATAATCTTTATTTAAAACAACTTTTAATTCTTTATTAATTATATCATCAAAATTCACATTTTCATCAAGACCAAGTTGTTTTAATAAATCCGAGCTTATTTCATTTCTACTATTGACAAAAAGCACTAAACCAGCCTCATCTTCGTTAACTTCACCAGCTAAAACATCATAATTATTGAATATTATTCCATCATCACCACTACTAGGTAATTGTTCAAAAGACAAAGTACTACTCATCAGTGAATTAGAATTAGGTTTCACTAAACTATAACTATCACCATTTTTACTAACAAGATTAATGCTTGTACCTTTAACATAAGAAACGCCAGATATATTATCCTTGTTCATTTTTTCTAAATAATCTATATAATCACTCGTTATTTTATTATTATGAATTATCGTATCGGCAATATTATTTTGTGCATGAATCTCTTTATCAGTTGGATACTCTGTTTTACTATCACCACCACGAAGTTCATTCAAAGTATCTTCATCCATCTGAACCGTTTGATTAGTAATGATAATTGGTGATTGTGAAAGCGAATCTTGTTCAAAATTTTCAACCTCAATATTAAATCCATTAGATAAAGATAAAATTAAAGCAATACCAATAATACCAATCGATGAAGCAAAAGCTGTCAAACCTGTTCTTCCTTTTTTTGTGCGAATATTACCAAATGAAAGTTTTAAAGCTGTCCAAAAACTCATTGCTGTTTTCTTGATATTTAAATTACCTTTACTCTCATCAGAAGCATAAGGTTTACTATCACTTAAAAGCTCACCATCTTTCATCTTAACTATTCTTGTCGCATAACTTTCAGCTAATTCCGCATTATGCGTAACCATAATAACTAATTTATCTTTAGATATTTCTTTAATTAAATCCATAATCTGTGTGCTTGTTTTACTGTCCAAAGCACCTGTCGGCTCATCAGCTAAAATAATTTTCGGATCATTAGCTAAAGCTCGAGCAATTGCTACTCTTTGCATCTGACCACCAGAAAGTTGATTTGGCCTTTTATATGCATGTTCCTTAAGACCAACTTTTTCAAGTAAAGAAAATGCTCTCTTTTTTCTTTCAGCCGCACTTACACCACTTAAAGTCATTCCCATTTCCACATTTTCTAAAACTGAAATATGACCAATTAAATTATAACTTTGAAAAACAAAACCGATCGCATGATTCCGGTAAGCATCCCAATCTTTATCCTTAAATTTTTTAGTAGACTTACCATCAATAAGTAAATCACCACTATCATATCTATCTAAACCGCCAATAATGTTTAATAAGGTTGTCTTACCAGATCCGCTAGGTCCAAGTACCGCAACAAATTCATTTTCTCTAAATATTAAATCAACACCCTTTAAAGCGTGTTGGATAAAATCACCTGTTTTATAATCTTTTTTTATATTTTTTAATTTTAGCATCTCGCCACCTACCTTTATAATAATATTACACAAATTAGAAAAAAAATACAACTATGCAGCTTTTGCTAAAGTTGTATTAGTTACTTTTTTATTTTCTAACATTTCTCTAAGATTTTCACTATTTTTAAATTTTGGATTTCTAAGTGTCATGATATCATAATCGTATTGTGGATCCATTAAAATAGTTGAATCATTTTTAGAAAGTTCATCAAGTTCTCTAACTAACACCATATAAATAATCTCATATTTACTTTCTAAATTATAACGATTATAAATATCTTCTAAAATCTTTCTACTAGCTAAATTCATTGAAATAATTGGAAGCATCCCCTCTTTTGCAAGACCTTCAGCTATCATTGTATATGCGTTAATAAAACTAAGTAATTTCATTTCACTGTTTTTGTTTTTTAAAGCAAATTTGTCGTTAACTTCATATACTACACATCTTGTAAAACTATTGTCACATTGATCTAGTAATTTAAATATTTTTTTTAGTTCATATGTAGCATCTTTTTCGTCAGTTGCTTTACCATATATCATTACACCAGTATTAATATTTTCTTCAGTGCAAACATTCATATTATCAAAAAATAATTTTTCATCCTTAATATTATCAACATCTTGACAAGGTATAATCACTAAATTAGCGCCCTTATCAAGTAAATCTCTAACGTCTTTTTTAGTTAACTTATCGCCATCCAATATTTTTTGAGCCATAAAATCTTGAACCGGCTCAGACACATTTTCTAAATTAACAGGTAATGATTCTGAAAAACTGACATCGTTATTCTCTGATTTTTGGGCATTCTCTGATTTTTGGGCATCTAGATTAGATGCAGCTACCGATCCAACAAAATTCGCCGCATGTCTAGTTTCTTTTAAAGTAATATCAGGTTCTGCTTTTTGTTCTATTTTTTGAATTTCTTCTTTATAAGCCCTTTCAATTTCATTAGTACTAACAGGTCCTAACATCACACTACTTTTCATAACTGTAAGTTTTTTCTTTTCTTCTTCTTCTTGAAGTCTCCTAGCTACTTCTAATTTATAATTATCCCAAATTTTTTCAAGTCTGCGAGCATAATCCGCATTTTCTGGATTAAATTCTGGCCAATTAATTGTTCGAAAATCAAGTTCTCCCCTCATACAAGCATAACTAAGGCAGCCTTCCAAATAATCCACAGCTAAATTATAAACCTTTGCCCACGCATCACGATAATTAGGTTCGTTTTTGCTAGGAATAGTCACAATATTTTTAAGTTTACTGTTAGGAACATCGATCCAAACTTCACGCCCCTTAGCCACCATAAAATTACCAGATTTAAGTAACTGTGTTTTGATCCAATCTATATGATCACGCGTCACTGCACGTATTTGATTAATTAAAGCCCCTGTATCTTTTTCATTAATCATACCATCACCCGTTCCATTATTATTACCATTATACATCCTCTTTACACTCACTGTCAATATTTGTCGATAAAATATCCAAGAAAAAAGCCCAAAAATCAAGGCTTTTCTAAAAGTTTCACTTTATTAGAAATTTTGTAAAATAAATTGGTAAATATATTAAATAAAGATATAGCAATCATAAATAAAGCCGCACTTAATATTAAAAGTTTTGGTGTCAAAATAGTTAATGAAAATAAATCTCTTAAAAATATAACTTCTAATGTAAACATCGTAATTAAAAAAACAAATAAACACCTGCGAAGTGCATTAAATGGTACACTAATTCTATACAAAAGCATAAAACCTGTAAGTCCTGTTAAAAGGACACATAAAGTTGACACTTCATCATCAGTAAGTCTAATAACCATCGGTAAAAATATAATTATTAAAACATTAGCCACAATCGTCAGAGCCGTTGGAACCGACCTTTTTAAAACATTGATAATTATCTTACCATTAATTCTTTCATTATTAGGTTCCAAAGCTAAAATAAATGACGGAATACCAATTGTTACCATACTAGTAAGTGTAAGTTGAATCGGTTCAAATGGATAACTTAGTGGTAAAAACATAAATAATACAGCTAACAATGATGCATACACCGTCTTACAGAGAAATAATGAAGATGATCTTTGAATATTATTAATACTTCTTCTTCCTTCAGCTACTACCTTCGGCATAGACGAAAAATTAGAATCTAAAAGTACTAACTGTGAAACGTTTCTCGCCGCATCACTACCACTATTCATTGCTACACTACAGTCAGCTTCTTTTAAAGCCAAAACATCGTTAACTCCATCACCTGTCATTGCTACTGTATGACCACTTGCTTTAAGTGCCATAATAATTTCTTTCTTTTGATTTGGTTTAACTCTTCCAAAAACATTATATTTTTCGGCAATTTGTGTAATTGGCATCTCGCATTTACTCATATCGATATATTTAATATTAGTCATTCCTACCTTTTCAGCTACTCCAGCAACAGTTTTTGGATTATCGCCTGAAATAAGTTTAATGTCCACACCTTGTTCTTTAAAATATTCAAGAGTTGCTTTAGCCTCTAATCTTATCTTATCATTAATAATAACTAAAGCCATCGGATTAATATTTTCTGGTAAGGTTTTATTTAATTTATGATTAACCTCACCAAGTAATACCACCCTACTACTATTTACATATTGATTTAACTCTTTATCAATTTTCGAAGTGTCTTTTAAAATAATCTCTGGAGCTCCTAAAACATAACTAACATCTTCAAAAGAAATACCCGACCACTTAGTTTGTGATGAAAATGGTACAATCTCTAGTACTTTATGATCGCATCTTCGCGCATATTTTTTACTAATAGCTTCCATCGTTTGATTATCATTATCCATATGATAACTCATCATACTTAAAGCATCCACTATATCATTCATTTGCGTTCCATTTAAAGGAACTAATTTAGAAACTTCCATCTCACCTTTCGTTAATGTTCCTGTCTTATCTAAGCAAATAGTATCAACTCTAGCTAGTGTTTCAATACAATATAATTCCTGCACTAATACATTATATTTAGATAACCTAATAACACTAATCGCTAAAACCGTACTAGTAAGTAATACTAATCCTTCTGGAATCATTCCAATCAAAGCTGCTACTACATGGATAGTAGTATCTTCAAAACTACCTTCACCCATTTGACCAATAAATAATAAAATACCAATCGGCACAATAGATATTGAAATATATTTAATAATTTTATTGATAAAATTCATAATTTCAGAATTTACTTTTTTAATATATTTTGCCTCAGCTGATATTTGCGCCGTATAATTATCCGCTCCTACATGTATAACTTCTGCATAACAGTTTCCGCTCACAACGAAACTACCAGATAAAATATCCATACCTTTATTTTTTGTAACTGATTCAGACTCACCAGTAATAAGTGATTCATTAACTAAAATCTCACCAGATAAAATTCTACTGTCAGTTACAATTTGATTACCAGATCTAAGTTTAATTACATCACCTAAGACAATATCATGAATGCCAATTTGCTTCTCTACTCCATCTCTAATAACAATCGCCTTACTTTCGTTAAGTAAAGAAAGTTTGTCGACAATCATTTTACTTCTAATTTCTTGAATTGTACTAATTAAAGTATTACAAATAACAACCCCTAAAAAAAGTAAATTCTTATAAGAACCCACGAGAAAAATAGCCAAGGCTAAACCAAAATTTAAAAAATTAAATAAAGTTAAAAAATTTCCCATAATAATTTGGCGAATTGATTTAGTTTTAACCTCTGCCTTATAATTTACAAGGCCTCGCTCTTTTAATTCAATTACTTTTTCTTCTGATAATCCTTTTATTTTTTCCATACTTTTCCCTCTACATCAATTTTATCATGGATGATTTAATATGTAAATTATTCATTTTTACTTTACAATAGTAATAAAATATTATATAATTAAAAAGACGCAGGTGTAGTACAACGGTTAGTATATGGCCTTGCCAAGGCTAAGATGCCGGTTCGATTCCGGTCACTTGCTCCATTATGAAATTA
>CALVRK010000042.1 GCA_944358565.1 uncultured Bacilli bacterium | reverse complement strand
CCTTAGGTTTCTGTGAAGTAGAAAAAGCTTACCGTGAGGTAAGCTAATGTCAAAATTTATTTTGGCATTTTGTTCTTCCTGAAGAACATAATATTTTAACATTAGAATTAATTAATCGTGGGTATATAAATGAATCTGATACTCAAATGTTTTATTATGATGATTTATTTGAAAAGTTATTAGATGAAGATAACGAATATAAAGATTTAATTAAATTAATTCATTATATAATTCCAAGAGTAGTTAAGCGAGATTTTAGAGATGATGATGGAAATATAATAGAAAATAAATATGGATATTTTAAAAGTTCTATTGAAAGTAATATTAGAAAGTTAAATAATTATGATAAACCACTATGGGATTTTGATGATGAATTTTATGATGAAATAGAAAGATAACTATTAAAAGTAAAATAATGGCATAGGAAATTTACCTATTTTATGGTATAATTTTATTGTGTTATTTAAAAAAAGCAGGTGTTAAAGTGATAGATAGAAAAGATTTATATGGATCAATTAAATTGAGTGGAGAAACAGTATTCCACCATAATATATCTCAAGACAAAGATAAATTAGATATATAATAAAGCAGTTGCTGATGGAAAAATTGTAGAATTTGATCAAACAACATTAACTAGATTAAGAAAACTATATTATGCTTATTATTCTGCATTACTTTATATGTTTTATGAGCCAACAACTTTTAATAATATAGCTAATAAAGTTGAGTTATTAACACATACTATGGAAGACAAAGAATATCAAATCGTTCATGGAAATACCGATTCAACCAGGAATATTCCGTTTTTTATGTATGGTGTAGAACATTTAGATTTTAACTCATGGTTAGAAGTAAAAGAAGGACAAAAAGTTTGGATTTATGATTTATTTTCTATGCTAAAAATAGAAAGAGAAACATATTATAAATTGGAACATCCTGAAATTAAACAAATAATATCAAAATCAACTATCATGAATCATCCTGGTCGTGAAAGAGATGATTTTAAAACATATCATAATGGTTTTGATTATATGCTAATTGGAATAATACCAGAAATGGAAAAAAATATGCCTAATCATCCATTTGCTGATATTTTAATTCCTGAAATAACTAGATTTAAAAAAGAAATTGATTTTGAAAAATTAGTGCTAGATTTTTCAACAGAAACAAAAAGAAATCTCAAATAATGATTTCTTTTATTTTTTTAATACTAATATTTGTTTATTTTTACAATCTCCATCATGAGTACCAACACTTTTATCTCCTGCATAGTAACCATAACAAGAATAATTTGGTGTAGATAAAAGTTTAGTTTCTATATCCCCTAAATGTTCTTTTAATATATTTCTATATTCTCCAATAGAAACAATTGTTATAGGAATATCATTATTTGCGTTATATCTTTCTACAAATGCTTTAGTACCTCTTAAAAACGCCTTATATATTTTATCTAAACTATCGGCATCACGATAGATTGAACTTACTTCAGTGGTATTGAAAACTGCATAACCTTCTTCTTTATTTACATAAATAGTCATTTTAGCAATTATTTCATTACTTGTATTTCTTATAACAAGATTTTGACAATTGTTTAAAATCATACTTGCTCTCATGATACCTGCACCTGCACCAAGTAAATGAGCACAGCAACTACAATATTTTCCTAATATTAAATTGTCATAATCTTGTTTTGGTAGCCATTCGTATGAAAATTCATCTATATTATGTTCTACTAAATCTTCACTGCTATCATAAGAATAAATCGGATCCCCATTTTCATCATATTCAATTTTAGTAAAAATATTTCTAGGAGCATCTTGACTTTGTTTTGTAATCATTTCTCCTATACTTAAAGCATAAGGTTCAGAATAATATTTTTGTAACAATTGTGCTAAATCTTTATTTTCTTCAGTTACACCTTCAAATCTTTCTGCTAAAAAGTAATCTAAACATTTATCAATAGTAACTTTCAAATGTCTTTGAGATCCTCTATGTGATGTAGATGTTTTTGAAATATCTCTAAAAGCATTATATATTCTTGCAATAATACCAGATTTTTGTTTCTCTAATTCTACAAGTTTTTCATAATTTTCTACAAAGAATAGTACAAATTCATAATCTACCTCATCACGAGGCTTAATTTCGCCAAACATAGAGTGTATATCATTTCCTAAAACATGGGTAGATTCTTTTTCGTTAAAAACCCTTTCGTTTAGGAAAGTACTCATTCTTTGGCTTAACCTTTCTTCATCGCAAAATATACCTAGTGAATTACATAATTTTAATAAATCATTTAGATTTTCGCCATATTTATCATTTAAAGTTTTACTGCTTATAAGTAGGCGTTTGATGTTTTTATTAAAATATTTAATCAATAATTCTTGATTTTGATAGCTTATGCGATTAATAAATACTGGATTATAAAGAAATTTATCGTATCGTTGATACCTCTCTAATAAATTACAATATCTAATTAAACTATCAACATTAATGACAACATCATAATCAGCATCAATAGGAGATAATCTAAAAAACCTATTTATTGAATCATTATAATTTGATATTACTTTAACCATTTCTTCTTTACTTATTTTTCTCATCATCATTCCAGTAAATAAAAATTCATCATATATACCACTATAATCTAATATTTCTCTAATTGTTCTTGATGTTTTTTTCTCGGCAATTTCTTTTACATAATCACAGTCATTTACAAATTTATTAAAAAGTTCTTCCAACTTTGGATCAGTCCATATACTTGTTAAAATTCTACTGCTTTCAACATTAATACTTAATAGATCTATTATATACATTATAAAGTCATCAGGTTTATCAGCCATAATGCTTGAACTATTAGAAAGGTTTACTATTTCATCTCTATCTACTTTTACTGTATCATAATCATCAATTTTAACATAATATGTTCCATCTTTTAATGAAAATATTCTAATGTTTCCTCTATCATGATGACTAATATAATAATCTTCGCTAGTCTTTGTTTGTAGCATATTAAACGAACTACCTTTTAATATTCCAAAAGTAGGAAATTCTAGCTCTATTTCAGGATTAAATGTATTAGGACTAATCATTTTAATATTTTCAGGTATTTTTAAATATTTTAAAGATTTTGATTTTAAAAAAATATCTTCACCTATATGTTCTAATGTAGAGGGTAGAGTAATGTTTTTAGCATTTTTAAATAAGTCCGATAATTTACCACATAATGTTTTTATTCCATCATCAATAGTAATGTTTTCAAATGGAATTTCTGCTTCTTCATTAAATGGTTTGTGAATATGTAATGATAAAGCATCTCCATAACTCGAGTGAAATATTTCTAAATCTTTTAGATTATCACATCCAAGAAATGATTTACCTCCTATACCTTCAACTTCAGATGCTAAATATAATTTTTTTAATTTTTTAGCCCCTGCAAAAGCGTAATCTGCAATATTATATATTAGTGCAGTACTTTCTAAAGGAATAGTGTTACCATTTTCATCAACAGTATTTCCAAATGATTCAATATAGTATCCTACAATAAATTCCTCACGATCACAATTAATTGCATAT
Organism: uncultured Bacilli bacterium; assembly: GCA_944358565.1. Lineage (GTDB taxonomy): Bacteria > Bacillota_I > Bacilli_A > RF39 > UBA660 > Coprosoma. Next base: position 5,193 of record CALVRK010000042.1, on the reverse strand, counting down.
TGTATTATCATTCCATCCTTTGATATAAGAACTGTATCATTATCTTCAGTAAAATATTTAGTATTTTCTGAATCAACTGTTATTTTTTCTAATGATGACATTTGTGATAAAGCACCATATTCTATTAACTCTACACTTTTTGGAATGTGAATATCTTTTATATTTTCACATCCATATAGTGCCATTTTACCAATACTTGTTGTATTATCTGATATATGAAATTCAGTTAGACTTTTACAATCATAAAATGCTAAATCTTCTATAAAATCTATTTCGTTATGATTGTTTATTTTTTTTAAATTATGACAATGACTAAATAGTCCATAAGAATAATAATGTAATGATTTTGGAATATCTATTTCCTCTAAACTTTCGCATTCACTAAAAGCAAAGTCTTCTAGTATGTGTATGTTATTTGATAATCTGACTTTTTTTAGAGAACTACATCCTTTGAATGCAGCTTTACCTATATGTTCAACTGAATCAGGAATTATTATTTCTTCAAGGTTAGTAAAATCCATAAATGCTTCATCATCTATTATTTTTGTTCCATTTGGAATAATAATGACCTTTGATTCTTTACTATATGTATTATTCATTTTGCAAACCCCCTTTATCTTTTTAAAACTAATCTTTGTTTACTCGTCCAATCGCCACTATATCCACTTCCGCTAAGAGAGTAAGATCCGTACTGTAGTGCTTGTTGTACATCTACAACTGGATGTTTAGCATCTGTTAAATAATCTAAAATTGTATTTCTATTTGCTCCAATAGAAATATTGTGTAGTGGAGTGCTTTTATGATTTTCATTATATGCAACTACAAAAGCATTTGCACCTCTTAAAAATGCTTCATAAATCTTTCCAAGTTCTATTTTATCCCTATAATTTAAAGATGTTTCTACATTATTAAAGACTGCATAACCTTTTTCTTTATTAACAAATATAGTTGATTTAGCAATTATTTGTCCTAGATTATTTCTAATGACTAAGTTTTGACAACAATCAAGTATCATACTTGCTCTCATGATTCCTTGACCTGCACCTTCTATATGAGCACAACAACTGCAATACTTTCCCAATATTAAATTATCATAATCTTGTTTAGGTAACCATTCATAAGAAAAGTCTGGATTAATATCTTCTCTTAAATCCTTTGATGGATCATTATCATATATAATATTTCCTTCTTCATCAATAGTTTCTTCAGTAAAGATATTTCTAGGTGCTTTCAGTGATTCATTATGAATTATTTGTGCATTAATCCAAGCAGTATTAGTATCATACCAAGCACCAATTAATTCTGCAAAATCTTTATTTTCTTCAGTTACACCATCAAACTTAACATTAGATAAAAAGCTTTTGCATTTATCAATAGTAACTTTTAAATGTCTTTGAGATCCCTTATTTGAAGTAGAAGTTCTTGATATTTCTCTAAAGTTTAAATAAACTCTTTGAATAAAACCTGACTTTTGTTTTTCCTCTTTTATTAGTTCTTGATAATTCTCTAAAAAGAATTGTGCAAATTCTTCATCAAATTCGCCTCTTAAATCATAGAAATCAAAAATTCTATGAATATCGTTTCCAACAATTCTATATTCATTATTTTCTCCGTTAGGAATTTTTTCTTCAAATAGTTTTTCTACTATAAATGTACTTGCTCGTTGTCTTATAATTGGATCTTCTTCTAATGCACCAGTAATCTTCATCAGTACCATTAAACTACTTAAATTGACCTTTGATCCAATATTTGTTTCAGTTGCTAAACTTGATTTTAATAATCTTTTAGTGTTTGCATCATAAATTTTAAATAATTGCTCCGTTAATGGATTATCTGCTATTGATATAAATGGTTTTTCAAATAAATATTTATCTTTAATATTATATTTCTTAGCTAATCTAATAAATTTTTCTAGTACATTATTTTTTAATATTTCGTAAGTTAAATAATAACTTTCTCTTTTATCCTCATGTTCATTTCCAACAAGTGTTATAAAATCATTATCAAATAATTTACTATCTTCTAGTGTTTTAATTAATAAAGGTAAATCAAGATTTATTATTCTTTCTAAACTTCTTAAATCGTAATTAGCCATTAAGAATTTGTTATGTAATAATGGATGATCAATATTGTATTTCCTTAATATATTAATGAAATCAATTACTAATTGGAAATTAGTTTTGGATAATAACAATTCAGTATTATTATCCTTTTTATCAAGTAATTTACTATTTTTAAGAACATTTATAAAAAATTTATCATTTTTATTTAAGTTATCAAAAAGAACTTTTCTGTTTTCTAAACTCATATTTGCAAATAAAATTCCATTAAATAAAAATTTAATACCTAAATCGTGTTCTAATAAATCATTCATAAAATCTATAAATAGAACAGGGTTATCTCTTATACATTCTGAATGAGAACATACTTCATCAATGTATTGCTTTGATAATGTTGTAATTTTACCATCTTGCTCTATGTAATAGGTTCCATCTTCTAAAACATATAATTTATAATCGCCTATATATTGATCGTTATGTATTAATTCTATTAACCCTTCTGGTTGTAAACCATTTTCAAATTTTAATTTTGTAGAAGTAGGGAACGCACATTTTCCAATGCTTGTAACATTATTTGGTATCTCAACTTCTTCAAGTTTTGGACAATCATGAAAGGCATTATCTCCTATAAAATAACTACCAACTTTAGGTAAAATTACTTTAGTTACATTCTTAAATTTAGGTAGAGCATTTTGATTTATCCAAATTAAATTATCTTCTCCATTTGGACTTTCACAAAATTCAACTATTTCAAATGGGAGTTGAGGTTTTGTTTTTACTGCTTCTTCAAAATAATATCTACCATCAGTTCTTAAATTAAATCCTCCAGTTGTATAAAATGCAATAGGGTGAATTTTTAAAGTTTTAAGTTTTGGACAATCATAAAATGCAGTATGTTCTATGTCAGTAGTACAACAACATAAATTTAATTCCTCAAGATGTTTAGCTCCTGCAAAAGCATATTTACCAATTCCTGTAATTGGTCTAACAAGTGCATGGTTAAACATGTCAAGTTTAAAATTATAATTTTTCAAAGAATATGATTTATCCTTACATCCATTAGCATATAACATTAATTTTTGGTACATTTGATGAATAAGTATTTTATTATCAGGAGTAATAAATGTTTTATTGTGTGGAGATACTTCTATTCTTTCAAGAGAGTCCATATAAGAAAATGCACCATCTCCAAAAGATGTAAGATTAGCAGGTATTGTTATGCAACTAATAGAATTACAATTTCTAAAAGATTCTTTACCAATAGTATCAATGTTATCAGGTAAATTTATATCTTTTAAATTCTCACAATTATAAAAAGCTCTTGATCCAACTTTTCTAACACCCATATTTAATCTAACTTTAGTAAGTTTTTTACAATTACTAAATGATTCTGGTGCAATGTCGTTAGTATAACTTAAATAAACTTCTTCTAAACTTTCACAACCAGAGAAGGCAAATGCACCTAAATTAAATATCTTATCTTGATTATTTATAGTAACCAAATTAGTACATCCCCTAAAACAAGCAAAAGGAATAGTAGAGTCTATAATATTAATTTCTGTTAAACCTTCACAATTTTCAAATGCTTGATCACTAAAATTAGCAATGAAACTAGGAATAGAGGTTAAACTTTTACAATTTCTAAATACTTTTTTATTAATTCTTATTTTTTGATCATTATTGTAGTTGATGGAAGTTAAGTTTACACAACCATCAAAAGTTCCTTCTTTAAGTTCATCAATTTTTTTGTTTAATAATACTGTTTTCAAATTTCTACAATTTGTAAAACAATTACTTCCTACTTTTTCAACTTGTGAAGGATAAGTAGATAATTTAAGACAATCTTTAAAAACACTATTTCCAAGTTCAATTATATTTTCATCTAAAATTATATCTATATTTTTGCATCCTCTAAAACATTCATCAGGTAAATAAGTTATATTTTTTGGTAGAATAATATTTTTTAATTTTTTACAATTTAGAAATAATTGTTTATTTATTACTTTAATACTGCTAGGTAAAACGATTTCTTCAAGATTTTCGCATCCTGAAAAAACTGCCCAGTCTAGTTCTTCTATACCTTCAGGTATAATAATTTTTTTAAGTCGTTTACAGTCTGCAAATGTTCTATAATTTAATTTTTTTATATTTTTAGATAAAACTACTTCTTCTAAATTTTCACATTCATTAAAAGCACTTGCTCCAATTGTAGTAACACTATCTGGAATAATTAATTTTTTTAAATTAGTACATTTTGCAAAAGCTCTTTCTCCAATAGTAGTTACACCGTTAGGAATATTTACTTCAGTAATATCCTTTCTCTCAGCATATTCAAATGGTTTGATATTAGGGTTAATTGTCTTATTTTTATCAACTTTAATCCATTCATTATTTTCTACCATAAAAATCCCCCTTTTTCAGTAGTTAGTTATTATATCATTTTTTTGAAAAAAATCAATAACACACAGGCATTTTATTGCTAAAATAAAGAAAATGTGGTAGTATAAATAGCCGTCGGAGGTTGTTGTATGAATTTAGAGGCAAAAATGCAAGATCCTATTTGCATAAAGATAGGTAAAGATTCAAATGTGATATTGGCAGATGAAGAATGCAAAGAGGGACATCCATTAGTTCCAGGTGCTATGTTTGGCGGAGAACATTTTGGTTTTATATTAATTTTTGATACTGAACATGGTAAAAGGGAAGTTGTTTATCCAACTCAAAATAGAATAGATGCAATTGGAATTGAAGGGCATTGTTATAATGATTTGAAAGTATTTGAAAATGGGAAATATCATCCTTGGGTATTTACTTTTGATGGTAAGTTTAAAAAACAAGCATCATATAATCAATATTCAAAAAGGGATAAAAAATTTGTTGAAGAAGTATATGATTTAAATGAATCTAAAGATCAAGACATATTTACATTGCAAAAGAAAAAGTAAGTAAGGTATTAAAATGAATTTTTGGAAATATGTAAAAGACATAATACAAGATACTTCTGAACAAGAAAATCAACAACAATTGGATCAACAACAAAGTAGTGAATCACAAGAGCAAAGTTCACAAAGTGATGAGCAACCTCAGGAATCGCAACAACATTTGAATTAACAACAAAGTAACCTATCACAAG
>CALVRK010000041.1 GCA_944358565.1 uncultured Bacilli bacterium | reverse complement strand
GATTGTTCTTGGCAATCTTCCCATAATTTTTTAGATATAATTGGTTCAACTACATTTTCATAAAGTACAGGTGTTCCATTTCTACCACCACTTATAAAATCTCCTTTATAAAGTGGATTTGCTAAAATCTTTTGTATTGTTGTATCATACCATTTTTTATTTAATACTTTTTCTTCATTAAAGATATTAGCAATCTTTTGATAACTATTTCCTTTTAAATATAAATCAAAGATTCTTTCTACAATTTCACTTTCTGCAGGATTAATGATTAGTTTTTTATTATCTCTCATAAAACCTAGTGTTTTTCTTACTGGAATGTGTCCGTCTTTGATTGCTCCAACCATTCCAAATTTAGTTCTTTCGGATACTCTTTCAATTTCTAGTTGTGATAAGACTGTTAGCATTCTTACAAAGAATCTCCCATTAGCAGTAGAAGTATTTATATCATCCATTGCACATTCCAAACTACATTCATATTTTTCTAGTTCAGTAATTAATATTTCTAAATCTCTAACACTTCTAGTTAGTCTATCTAGTTTATAAGCAACTATGACATTAACATTACGATTCTTAACTTCTTCTAGCATTTTTTGAAATTGAGGTCTATGTTCCATATCTTTAGCACTAATTCCAGCATCTTCATAAACTCCATAAACATTATAATCACGAAACTTGCATAAATCTTTTAACTTTTCTAATTGTTCTCCTAAAGAATAACCTTCACGGGCTTGATCTTCCGTACTTACACGACAATAGATTGCTGCGTTCTTTTTCATATTTCATCAACTCCTTTTTCCATAAAAAAGAGGAGTCAAAAGCACTAGCATTAAACTAATACCTTTGACTCCTTAAACAATCGTTATTAATTCTATTACTATATCGTTTATTCCAATGCATAGAATCCCACCAATCTAATAAATGAGAAATACTGCATTTCATTTATTGGTTTTATATTCTATCACTTATTTTTTCTTTGTCAATAGGGTTAGTTTTTATGCTTTTTAATATAAGTTTCTAATTTATTAAAAGGTATAGACTTTTCTAATGTATTAATATAAACACTCTCACATTCATTAAAGAAAAGATATGTTATCTCATTTATTTCTAACTTATGTGGTTCTATATAAGCAAGGTTAGTTTTAGGAATGTGAATAATATTGCCTTTAATAATTTTAGATTTGATATTGAGAAATTTAAGTGTGTTTTTAATTCGTTTTTCTAACACCTCATCAATATCTAATTTTTCCTTTATTATCTGCATAACTAATCAACTCCTTTCAAGCATATAAAAAAGGTTAACCGAAATTAACCTTTCATATATTACAAGTCGATTAGTTCGACTAATTTCCCTATGGTGCTCGTGGTGGGAATCGAACCCACATGGCCAAAAGCCACACGATTTTGAGTCGTGCGCGTCTACCAATTCCGCCACACAAGCAACAAAAACATTATAGCATAAATATTTATAAAATCAAAATAATTTTATGCTATAAATAGATAAACATAATACATCACAAATATACAAATCATAAACACAGCTTCTCTTCTGCTAATAACTCTTTCACTTTTCGCAAACATATAAAGAAAAAGCGAAGATAAAAACACCACCAAGATATCGATAAAATTAAATCCATATAAAGAAACATTGCCATAAATAACTACTGGAAGCCCTAATACAACACATATATTAAATATATTAGTTCCAATTATATTGCCAACAGCCATATCAAACTCGCCTTTTCTCGCACTTGTAACCGTCATTACAAGTTCTGGTAAACTTGTTCCTATAACAATAATTACCATAGTTATTATTTTTTTACTTATATTTAATTCATTAGCTAAAATGACAGCATTATCGACAATTAAATCACTACTAAAAATAGTAATTAACAAAGCTAAAATAATTAGAAGAATCGACATAAAAGCACCATACTGTATTTCATCATTATTCTCCCTATCAGCACCTTTTTTTAACAAACCAATTAAATAACTAACAAACACACTAAAAAACAAAACCAAAACTAAACCATCTGGTCTAGAAAAAACATTACTTGTAAATGGATCAAACATTCTATCAAGCATCAAAATTGAAAACACTGACGTAATTAAAACTAAAATTGGTAATTCTTTTTTTATAGTAGCATGTTTAACTTTTATCGGTTTAATAAAAGATGCAACCCCAATAATTAAAAAAACATTGACGATACAACTACCGACCACATTAGCAAACGCTATCTGACCATCACCACTTTGAACACTCTGAAAAGATATTGCCACTTCAGGAGTACATGTTCCAAAAGCCATAATAGTCAGTGCTACTAACATCTTCGGAACATTAAACCTTAAAGCTAAAGATGAAGCCACAGTAACCAAAACATCGGCTGCTTTAACGATTAATATTAAACCTAAAATTAATAATATTAACTCTTTCATTCTTCTTCCTTATATTTCGAAGAAAACAATTCTTTAGTTTGAGCTGGCTTTTCTTCATCAATCTTTGGTAATTCATCTAATGACTTTAGTCCAAAATAATCTAAAAATTGGTCGGTTACTCCATATAAAATAGGTCTTCCTGGAAGTTCAGATTTCCCTATTTCTTTAATTAAATTTTTTAAAATAAGTTTTCGCATTACATATACCGAAGATACTCCTCTAATTTCATCAACCATTAATCTAGTTATTGGTTGATTATAAGCAATAATAGCTAACGTTTCCAAAGCTGCCGGACTAAGTGTATCTGAAATTTCCGCATCTACTAATTTTTTATAATAACCTGCATGTTCTTTTTTTGTAACTAATTTATAGTTATCATTATATTTTTCTAAACTAAGTCCCCTATTTTCTTTATCTAAATCCATAGAATAATCATCTAATAATTTTTGAAGTTCTTCTAAAGAGATATTCAAAATATTGAGTAGTTTTTCTTTTGAAATTCCTTCATCACCCACTACAAATAGTAAACCTTCTAAAATAGCTTTCAAATTCACTCTACACCTCTCCTTCAGCAAACAGTATTATTTCATCTAAATTTCTATCCTGTTTAATTTTTAATCTACCACCTTTAGCCAAATCTAATATTGCCAAAAAAGTAACTACCACGTAATCTTTACTTCTTATATCAAACAAATCAGTAAAATTTATTTTTTTATTTTTTTGTAATTTACTCATTATATCACGGCATCTAACTCGCACTGAATATTCTTTTCTAGTCACCACTGTATTAAGTGGCCTATCAAACTCTTTTCTTTTTTGAAAATTCATAAATGCCTGCACCAAATCATCCAATGATATATCATCGCTAATTAAAACCTCATCATTTTTAAATTCAGTTAACTCACTAGGCAGTTTTGAATACATTAGTTTACGATCTTCTTCTAAATTTTTAAATTCTGAAGCTACTTGTTTATATTTTTGATATTCTATTAACCTATTAATCAATTGTTCCTTAGGATCTTCTTCGTAATCGTCAGAATCATCATTTTCTTCATTAGGTAAAAGTTCTCTTGATTTCATCTCAATAAGTTCAGCTGCCATTACTAAATATTCACTATCAATATTCAAATTAAGTGTTTCCATATTTTCTATATACTTTAAATATTGATCGGTTATCTCGGCAATATTAATATCGAATATATCAATATCGGCATCTTTAATTAGATGCAGTAATAAATCTAGCGGACCTTGAAACTTATCTATCGTAAACTTATAATCCATATCTATCACCTTAGTTATTATAACATTTTCTTTTTTACTTGAACAAGTCAAAAAATACAAAAAGAATAATAAACTTAATTATAGAAGGATGATTATATGATAGCACGAACTATTTTTTTCTTAATTGGATTCGGTTTCAGTGTAGTTGGTTTTGTTTTTACTATAAGTTACTTAAATTTAATGACTATTGGGTATAATTTCACCGAATATGTAAAGTTTATAAGTAGTAGTATTGAATGTTTAATCGGACCAATCGGTCTAATTATCACATTCCTTGCAATTTTTCTTCCAGGAGGCAAAAAAAATGAACTACATATATGATGTTGTATTAAATTTTCAAAAAGAATATTATGATTTTTTTGATTGGAACCAAAATGATAATATCTACCACATGCGTAAAATTCCAATTATTAAAATTGACAATAATCAACTATTAGATATTAAAAATAATATAGTAAAATTTGATGAAGATACTTTAAAATACTTCAATGTAAAAGCTGAAAGATTTAAACAAAATAGTATTACTAAAATAAAACATACAGTTATTATTGGTAGCGAACACGAAGCTATTGCCATTAAATTAAACAAAGAAAGACTAACCCACCTTAAAAGTTCACTATTACCAGATGAACAAGACGATGTAATAGAAATACTCAAATTTCAAAAAGAAACAAAATTAAATTATCAAATAATAAAAAAATCTAAAACAAATTTTTTTAAAACAAGATTCGAAGTTGAACATGAACAATTTATTCATAAAGAATTAGATGAAATATATAGACAAAAAAACATCCAAAAGCTAAACTATTTATGCTTAGAATGTTTTAATACTCCAGAGACAAACATTAATAGAGCATATAAAAAATTAAAAAAGGAAATCAGCAAAACAAATGATAATTTCCAAAAAATATATAATATTTTCAAAATGATTAAACAAAAATAAAAGGGATATTAATTATCCCGCAACACTAAATATAAATGGTAATGCAATAATAAATATTAAAAGTATCACAAACAATATAATCAAAAATCTTTTTGTAGCTTTTTTATCTTTAATTAATTCCAAATCTTCTTCAGAATTATTTTCAGGCATGCCTGCTGTTTCAGGTGTAACAAGGCCCTCTCCAGGCATCACTGGAATACCCTCTGCATTAGTAGTATCTGTAGTAGACTGTTCTACTGTCTCTGTAGTAACCCCATTCTCAGCAACAGGAGTTACCTCTGGTGTAGGAGTAACTTCAGGTGTTACTTCTACAGTAGGTGCTGCATCTTGCACATTAGTAACTGTCTCTGGAGTAACACTTTCCGTAGCTGAAGCTTCTGGCACCACATTTTCAGAAACTGGTGTAGCAGCCACATTGTCTGCAGCTGGTGTTTCTAATGTTGAAGCATTTTCTGTAGGAGTAACCTCAGGTGTTACTGGAGCTGGGTTGTCATCAACTTGATTAGCAAAATCAAAACTATAATCCATATTATTTGCTTGATTTTCACCATTATTTATTACATCTTTCTTATCGTCCATAAAAATCCCTCCATATTCTAAAATAATTATATCTAAAAAATATATAAAAGTCAAAACAAAACTGATAAGTATTAAAACCTATCAGTTTATTTCATATTATAGTGTTCACGAACCTTTTTATTAATTTCTTCTTCAATTTTAGGGTTAGCCTTTAAATATTCTTTAGTGTTTTCTTTTCCTTGACCAATTTTTTCACCATTATATGAATACCAAGCCCCAGATTTTTGAATAATATCCGCTTGAGAAGCTAAATCAATAAGTTCTCCTTCATGTGAAATACCCGTTCCATACATAATATCTACATCACAAGTTTTAAAAGGTGGCGCCATTTTGTTTTTTACTACTTTAACTTTTACTTTATTACCAACAATTTCCGTTCCAAGTTTAATTTGTTCACTTCTTCTAATATCAAGTCTAATCGAAGAATAAAATTTTAAAGCTCTTCCTCCAGGAGTAACCTCTGGATTTCCATAAACAACTCCAACCTTTTCTCTTAATTGATTTATAAAAATAGCAATCGTGTTAGTTTTATTAATAACACTAGCAAGCTTCCTAAGTGCTTTACTCATAAGTCTAGCTTGAAGGCCGACCTGTGAATCTCCCATTTCTCCTTCAATTTCAGCTTTTGGAACTAAAGCGGCAACTGAATCAATTACAATAACACTAATAGCACCGCTACGTACCAAAGCCTCAGTAATCTCTAAAGCTTGTTCACCATTATCTGGTTGAGAAAGTAATAATTCATTTATATCTACACCAAGTCTTGCTGCATACTGTGGATCAAGTGAATTTTCAGCATCTATAAAAGCCGCTTTTCCTCCAACTTTTTGAGCTTCAGCAATCGCATGAAGAGCAAATGTTGTTTTACCACTAGACTCAGGTCCAAATATTTCTATAATTCTCCCCTTAGGATATCCTCCAATACCTAAAGCCACATCTAAAGCTATACTACCACTAGAAATTACATCTATTTCTCTACGATCATTGTCACCTAAACGCATTAATGATCCTTTACCAAATTGTTTTTCAATATCGGCTAAAACTTGTTTTAAGTTTTGATCAGCTTCACTAGTTGATTTTGTCATTTATTTTCCTCCTTCGCTCCTACAATCACATTTTATAATATCTAAATTAAATTGTCAACACTTTTGCGAACATTTGTTCAAAAAAATAATAATTTAAAAAGGAACTTTTACATTCCTTCATCAAATATATACTTTTTATTCATTACAAAATATTGAATTCCAGAAAAAATTGAAAGTACACACGCTATAATAAGTAAGAAATCTGAAATACGAATATTCCAAAGTTCAAATGGTAAATTATAAAATAAAGTCATAACAATTCCAATCATTAAAGAAGCCGTTTTAAACTTACCAGTTTTAATAGCTGCAACTACATTACCTTTAGATCCGGCTACCATTTTAATCGAATCAACAATTGTATCCCTTACTATAATAACAACTGGAATAATTGGATGAATAAACCCTTGTGCACATAAAATAATAAGTACAGAGTTAACTAAAATCTTATCCGCAATCGCATCCATCATTTTGCCAAAATCAGTAATTAAATTACGTGAACGCGCAATATAACCATCAACAAAATCTGTAAGTGAAGCTAAAATAAAAAGTATTCCCGCTATCGGATAACGAATATCCACTCTTATAGATTCGTTAATAAAAAGTTGTGTTACATTAATTCCCATTGCTGAAAATGGAAATAACAAAATTAAAATAATTAAAAAAGTCATAACAATTCTGGTCATTGTTAATTTATTTGGTAAATTCATATTTAACTACCTACTTTCTGTAATAATAGTGCCTTCGATAAATTCATCATCTTCTGATGTATTTAAACTAATAATTAAATAAATTATAAGAGCAACTAAAAGTGCTATAATCACATAAATTCCAAACATAATAAGTGCTGTCCTATTTTTTCTTTCCATAGTATAGGGAGATTTGATTCTTTTAGTTTCCTTTTTACTTTTTTTAGCCGCTTTAATATCATCTAAAGAAAGCCTTGAAGTATAATCAAATAAATATTCATTAAATTCATCAATTAAATCTTCTTTATCTAAGCCTAAATATTTCGCATAATCTCTAATAAAATATTTTAAATAAAACATATCTTTAAAAGCTTCCGTATTTCCAGCTTCAATGTTTTCTATCTGAGATGGCCGAAGTTTTAAATCTTCAGCCACTTCTTCAATCGAAACGCCTATACTTTCACGGGCTTCTTTTAATTTCGCGCCAATCTCTTTCATTACAATCCTTCCTTAATATACAAAAAATAATATTTTATAAGCCATGTTCTGTTCCTATCTCTAGGCGGCAAACATTTATCTATTGCCAAAAGCAATCCCATAAGAAATTCGTATATTCTCTCTTATTAGGTTCCCCTACCAAAATTTGGGTTTCTTACTTGCGGGGTTTACCACGTTTCACTCTTTTATTTCTAAAAGCATCGTCACTGCGGCACTTTATGAAGTATCACCATATCAAAGACTTAGGTTAAACTTCGCCGTTAGCCAAAAAGCTACCATAGGTTATTTATTCCCTATGCACAAACACTACAGTCATCACAGACTGTGTAAGCATGGACTTTCCTCTACATTACTATGAATGCAGCATTTGCCAAAATATTATTTATTACTTTCACCGTAAATGATCTTTTCAAGATTAGAAAGACGTCTTAATAAATCTGCATTCGAAACCTCTGTAGGTGCTGCATTTCTTAGAACATCTAACTTAGTTCTAGCATTACGTACTTCTTGTTTTAATCTAATATTTTCATCAATTAAATCTTTCTTCTCACGTTCTAAATCTTTAATCATTGAAATCATTTCATCATAATCACTTATTACTTCATCTAAGAACTTATCTACCTCTTGGGGTCTATAACCTCTTGTATCAATTTTAAACTCTTTTTCCAAAATATCTTTTGGTGTAAGTAATAATCTTTCTTGAAGCACGGTCATCCCCTCCTTAAACACTATCATTTTCTCAAAAAAAAGACTATTTGTCAATGACCATAAATTGCCATTGAAACAGTCTTTTTATATTATTTAGTCTTTTATTTTTATCAATTATAAACATTAAAATCATCAAATATAACTCTCAAAATACTCTTAGAAATGCTATCACAAGAATATTCTATCACTAATTTAAATTATCCTCTAAGAATATCTTAAACCTAAAGCTCATATTTTTAACCTATTTTCTTAAATTTTTCCTATCAACATCTTCTTCATTTTCAAAACTTGTAAACTCTCCGCGAACAATAGCTTCTAATAAAGGTGTTAAATCAGGAAGTTCATCTTCTTTAATAGCTTCAATTCCTTTTAAAATAATCAAAGATTGTAAGCCTTTATCAGCATATTTTAAATATTCTACATCTTGATTGATAGCCAATAATACAACATCCATATCATTTTTTAATCTTTCGCTTGCAAACTTTAAATTTTCTCCATTTAAACCTACAGCTATCATCACTAATTCCTTATTATCTTGAATACTTGCAGGCGCAAAAGAAAGAGAAACTCCATTATTAAAATAATTAATCCATCTAATTTTTGCATTTTCAGTAATCATAATATCACCCTTTCAAAATAATGAGCATATTATAACATCAAATAAAATTTTGTCAAATGAACAAAATGCCAAAATAAATTTTGACATTAGCTTACCTCACGGTAAGCTTTTTCTACTTCACAGAAACCTAAGGC
>CALVRK010000040.1 GCA_944358565.1 uncultured Bacilli bacterium | reverse complement strand
GTCTACCAATGTTCCATCAACATCAATAAATATAATCTTTTTCATTGCTTCACCTTATATAATTATAAGCTTTTTATGCACTTTTTCCCACTAAAATAAAGCAATACTTTTTAATCAAAAAAACTGCTTCTCATTAAGAAAAGCAGTTTCAGATTGTTCACAAAGTAAATAGACAATCTGAGGCGCACCTTAATAGTTACCTTTTTTTGGTTGCATTCCTATTCGGTGCAGTATAAGCAATAAGGCCATTTTAAAAGCACGTTTTTATCTAACATCTAACCTCTTAAACGTACTTTTTTATTGGTTTAAAGATTTTTGATACCGTTTTTCCCCCCCCATGATATTTTATACTAGTTTTTTCTACAACCTCATCATTTTTAGAGCACTGTTATTATTTAGCCTTTTTGCGCTTATAATTGCAGCATCAATAAATATAGATTACTATAAATCGAATAATAATTGCATTAATTTACAGTTTATAAATTTTTAAAATTACTTACGCACTTTTCTTGACAAAGCCTTGCAAACCTTATTATGATTGCTTTTATATGGTAGTATTATTTGTTATCTTTGATTAACAATTATTATTAACTAATGCAGCATATAAATTAGAGTTTTGGATGAGGTCATCATGTGTCCCAAATGATTCTATACTTCCATTTTCCATAACAATTATTGTATCACCATTATCGAAAGAATTATAATTATGTGTAATTGTTATTACAATTCCTTTCCCATATTGTTCTTTAATATATTTTTCTGTTCTATACCTTGAATTAGAATCTAGATTACTATCTATTTCATCAATTAACAATACATCCTTATTTAAGGAAAGTAAGTAAATGATATAAATTTTTTTTATTTCTCCACTTGATAATTCTATACCATTATTATCAAAATTTTTTGTAAAAAATACTTTAGCATTTTGTTTATAAGTTGATATAACTTTGTTCAAATTTAAGTCTTCTAACATTTTTAATATTCGTTGATCGGAAAAATCAAAATAATCTTCAACTGGTATAGAAATCAATGGTATATTTTGTGTTAAATACGCTAATTGATCTATATAAGATGAAATATTAATATTAGAAATATTAATATTATTAATTAATATCTTTCCTTCTGTTGGCTTTATTTGTCCAATTAAAAGTTTAAATAATGTACTCTTGCCGGAGCCATTACTGCCAATTATATATATTTTTTCTCCTTTATGTATTTTAAAACTGACTTTATTTATTGCGTATTTCTTAGAGCTTGGATAGCGATATGATACGTCAATAAATTCTATTGTTTCTATTGAAGTAATAATCAATTTGTTTTCGGCAACAATTAATTTATTTAAATAATCTTCGTACTCTAATATAGGCATTACATATGTTGAATATTGTCTTAAATTACTGGTAGTAGAAAAAAAATAATTAATAAAAATAATAGAATTAACTGAAATGCTCGCAAAGAAAATAAAATTTAATACATAAGTATCGCTAAATGTTGTAGAAATAATTATTGTTGAATAAATAGCAATAATTGATATCCATAATATTAATTCACCACTTAAATCAACTCGAAAAACAAATTGTAAAACCTTTTTAAAAAAAATGAATTCCTCTTGCTTTACCTTTTTATATATATCATTAAGATTATTGATTATAAATTTGTAATACCTTCTTTCTATAGCTGTTTTAACATCGTAAAGACATTTTGAAAATTGCGAAACATAGTTATTAATTTCTGCCATTTCTGTAGATAATTTTTCTTCGATTGTTTCATATCTTTTTTTTATAAAATACGAAACAACACAGAAAGAAATAACAATTAAAATTTCAATATATAACTTTAAAAATAACATTAAAATAAATGCAAAGATAAAAAATATAATATCTAATACAATATCGGAAAAAAAATTTAGAAAAATAGTAACTACACCTTCAGAATTCATTAAATATTCAAATTGAACATTCATATTTTGTAATTTAATATCTTGAGTTGATTCTTGAGGAATTGT
Source organism: uncultured Bacilli bacterium (assembly GCA_944358565.1). GTDB lineage: Bacteria > Bacillota_I > Bacilli_A > RF39 > UBA660 > Coprosoma. The sequence goes on along the minus strand of CALVRK010000040.1, from coordinate 7,047 downwards.
TGATATCAAATTAGTTATTTTTTTTCTATATTCTATAAAGTTTACTTTTCTGAAATAATTTAAAAAGATTTTTGCAGCTCTTGATAAAAAAGAAAGAAAAATAAAAATAAAAAGATAAACACCTAAATTACAATCTAGTAATAGAATATTATTTTTTAGTTTTTGAAAAACATATATTATAAAATAAATACTATAAATAATTGTAGATGTTTGAACTATAGAATATAAAACTACTGTAAATATATATTTTTTATAATTATATAACATGAATTGTAAAATCTTTACCACTTTATATCCTTCTTTCTTATTTCCCTAATTAGAAATATGTAGTTTAATATTGTACATTTAATTTATAAATTACATTAATACTATAATTGATTAAATTTGATCATTCTTTCTTGCTTTTTAAATAAAACTTCATAACTAATAACATTTTTTATTAGCTCATCATGTGTCCCAATATAAACATTTCCATTATCAAGATAAATAATTTTATCACAAAAAGAAACGCACGATAATTTATGTGTAATAAAAACAATAGTATTATCAGAAAATTTCTGTGTTAGTAAATGATATAGTTCCGCTTCAGATAAGGCATCTAAAGAAGCTCCTGGCTCATCTAAAACTAATAAATTTGAGTTTCTACATAAAGCTCTCAAAATTAATAATTTTGTTTTTTGTCCATATGAAAAATTCTCGTTATTAAAATACGGTGAAATATAATCAGCAATAAAATTGGTTTGTTTTTCTAAATAATCATAAATATCTATTTTTTTTGCATAAATATTCATTTGCTTTATCAATCTATCATCGTTTTTTTCTAAAATATTATCTATAAGCTTTAATGTATATAATTCTGAATTTTGAAAATAAACACTAAAATCAAAACATAAATTTTTATTATAACTTATTTCTCCCAATGTTGGATATAGGTTTCCAATTAGCAAATTTATTAAAGTTGTTTTCCCAGATCCGTTATTGCCTACAATAGCTATTTTTTCTCCACAATTAATCTGAAAACTAACATTTGAAAATAACATATTGACACCGTCATTATATTTGAATGCTACCTCTTTAAAAGAAACGATGTTGTTTATATTATTGTTTTCTAAAGAAATACTAATATTCCTTTTTCTTAAAATTTTATTTTCTTTAAAAATATAATATTCCCTTAATGATTTTACTATATTTATAAATTCTGACATACTTTCAATTATAAGATCTATATAGTCATTAAAATTCAACAACAAGCAAATACCTACTGCTACATTGCCCCATAAATTATCTTTATACAAATATGACATATATTTTAAAAGCATAATTCCTAATACAAAAGATAGAATTGATTTAATAGATTTATTTATTAAAAAATTATTAAAATATCGAAAAAAATAATGATTTAGTTTTTCCTCTTCATGTTGAATAATTTTAGAAAAACTTTTATATACATTCATTGATTTTGCAACAGCAGCAGTATTTGTATTTATCATAACATCATCAAAATATACAAATTTTCTTTCAATAGCAGACATTCTTCTATCAATTATTGACGATTTATCTTTAAAGTAATATTCAATTAATACAATTATAAGAAGTGTAAAAATAAACATAAATATAAATTTGGGTAATATTATTATGATGACTATTACAAAAAATAAAATACTAAATATACTAACAATTAGATTTTCGAGACTAGAATAAAACTGTTCAAATTTTCCATTATTGCTATTAATAAAGCTATAAAAATAATAAAAATCATCTAAAAAGCTATTTGATGTTAAAATTTCATAATCAATTTCATATAGTAAATAAAGAAAATTAGTGCATTCATTTTCTCTGATATTAATCATCTTTGCATTAAATAAATAATTTAAATATAGATAAACTATTTTCAATACAAAATTAAATGAAATAGTAAGAATTATTAAGACAAAAGATATTGAAATTTTATAATTAACAAAATATATAAATGCTAAAAAAGGAATAAAGCTACTACAAAGTTTACTTAGATAACAAATGATAACTTTAAAAATGTAAATCAACTTTGTATTATTTCCAAGCAAGTTAATTTGTTTCTTTAAAATTGAATCCATAAATAAGCCTCCCAATAGCCTAAAAGCATTATTTTACAGTTTTCATTATTAAATTTTACAAAACAATTTCATACAAAATAAATAATATTATTATGGATAATATATAGCCAGTATACTATATATTTCAATATATAGACAATATGTAAATTATTAAACTGAAGTGAAATTTAATTTATTATATACATTAATAAACAAATCAATTATAATAAACATAGATAAAATAATGGATGTAAAAGGACTGGTCATAATATAATCTTAGCTATCTAATTTTTTTACAATCATTCTAGGCATTGTATTACAGTACCGCATAACAAATAACAAATTTTTTATTACAATTTACTAAACTAAATTATACTGTGTTTATTATCTAGCAAAGCACAATCTTCTTATAATTCAAAACGAGAAAGGTAAATAATAATATTTATGATAAGATTTAATTGCTGTGATCGTGAATATATAGTTACTGATAATTCTAAAATTTTAGTTCATGAACATGTTTTTAATTTGTATCACTACTCTAATCGAAATTTATCCATCGAATATACTTTATCACTTTTAGAAAATTTGGCTTCAAAAGGATATGATATTATTGTTGATTTAACACCATATTCAAAAGTATGGAATTATTACGAAATTATCGAAAAATCTCCAGTTAATATAATAAGTTGTGTTGGTTTTTTTACAGGAAAATATTTATCTTTTTCAGAAAAAAATAAAGATGAAAAGTATTTTTTTAATAAAATGGAAAATCAAATCAAATATGGAATTGGAAGAAAAAAGATAAAGCCTGGAATTATAAAAATAGCTACAAACAGCAATTCTTTGCTCCCTTATGAAAAAAATATATTTTCTGCAGCGGCCAATATTTCGATAATCTACGGTTTACCAATAGCTGTGCATGCCCCAAAATCAGGTATTAATAGTTTTGAGTACCTCGTAGATAAAGGAGTTAATCCGAATAAGATAATGATATGTCATGCTGAATCAGCAATAGTATCCAAGACATTGGATTGTATTAATGAAATAAAATTAATTTTACAAAAAGGAGGATTTGTACAATTTTCCAATTTTGGAACTTCAAACTCAAAACGACGTAAAATAATGATAAATATTTGTCAATCAATTATTAATTCTCAATTTAAAAACCAGTTATTATTGAGCAATGATTTTAGTTGGAAATGGAAAAACAATGTTCCTATTCCAAAAAAAAATATTTCCAACTATCTATTTATAGAAAATGAAATCATTCCTGATTTTTTGTCTGTTGGAATAAATGAAGAGGAAGTCTTTACCTTAATGCATAGAAATCCAATAATTTTTTTACATTACACCAAATATTAATGAATAGTTTTAATATATTTAGAATTATATATTTCAATTAAAATAACTAGAAAGGAAACGATTAACTAACGTATAATGGTGATGAAGTATGAACTATATTAATATATGTGGAATACATGGGTTATTTAATGAGTTTTATAGGCCAAATGATTTTTCTTATATTTCTACACTGACAAACAAAGAAAAATTCTATAATGTTAATGATATTTTTTGGAATTAGCTACTTTCTGATGATTTTATTAGTAATTTCTTATCATCTATACATGAAGAAGTCAATAGCTTAAGCATATGGGAACAAGCTATATTTTCTAATATACCTTTATTTCATAGCGAAATCAAAAACTCATTTAAGATTATAGTTGAGCAAAATTCTGATATAAAAGAATTTTATTCTGCTATTGAAACTTTAACAATTTATTGCAATTTATTATCCAAATATTTTTTCCCATACAAACTTTCAATTCAAGAAGGATTTGAATTGTCTGACTTTTCTTTTGAAAAAATAGTTGAAGACTCTTCCAACGATACAGTTGTATTAGATTTTCTTAATAAACATATATTTGGATATGAAGATAATATCGATTTAGTTTTTCACAATGGGAATATTAATTTTTCTAGTATATTAATCATAAAATATATAAAAAAAAGAAATCCAAATTGCTTAGTTTTTTTAAAAAATCATAGTTCTGAATATTTTTCATTAAATAAAATCACAGATTTAATTCTAAAAAATAAACTTTTATTTTCATACATTGATGGAATTGTGCTAGACGATTCTCCTACTACAGTGAAAGAAATTATCCAGTGTTTTGAGTCTAATATTAGTTTTTCTAGCGTTGCTAATATAATTTATAAAGATGAATCAGAAATTAAATTATCATTTTATAAACAGCATAAATTATACCCTTCTGATACAATTTCAAAGAGAAATACTTCAAAAATTTTTAATAATTCAAAAGGAGATAAAATCGTAAATATGAGACTTTTCCCAAATAAAATTTGTTATTGGAGAAAATGTACATTTTGTGCTATAAATGCAAAATATCAATTTAATGAAACAATGTTTAATGACGATTTAAAAGACACTATTATCGAAATAATAAAATTAAACAATTTAGGAATCAAATATTTTTGGTTTGAAGACGAAGCAATCTCAAAAGATAATCTTCTCGCCTTTTCAAACTCAGTTTTAAACTTAAATTTAGAAATAATATGGCAAGTAAGGACAAGATTTGATGCTAAATTTACACTTGAAGATGCTAAAAAATTATATTCCGCCGGTTTGAGAGAAATAAGAATGGGATTAGAATCAGGTTCAAAACGTGTATTGAAATTAATGAATAAATACGATTTCGATGATCCTATTTCTATTATTATCAACCAAGTTAAAATATTATCTGTTGCAGGTATACATGTTCATATTCCATGTATAATTGGCTTCCCTGGAGAAACATTACAAGACAGAAATAATACATACTCATTGCTAGAATATTTATACAATAATTATAATATATCATTTAATATCAACCGTTTATATCTTGATATAGGAAGCAAATTATTTAAGGATTATTATTTATACAATATTAGTGGCGTTAAATTTAAAACTAAACCATATGACAATTTATCTAACTATGTAGATTTTGATTACTACTTAAATGACATAGCTAAACTAGATAATGAGAGAAATGAATTTATGAAAAAATTTTTATATCCATGGTTACCAGATACTACAATTACTCCCCCAATTGTATTATATAGACTGTCAGAAGCCATAAGAAATACCTTGATATGGAATTCATTTATATACCATGTTGGCAAAAAAAATAAGGGATGTTTAAAATTGTGTAATAGAGTTGTCTATTTTACTACTAATAACAATTCTGTAATATTATATAATTGGAAGAATCACGAAATCATTACATTTGAAAACAATGTATTTATTCAATTTATTAATTTTATTAATGGAAAAGATAATAAACTTGATCATAAATATTTAGATTTCTTATTAAATAAAGAGGTTATATTTTATGAATAATTTTGAAAAATATGTTAATAGTTGGTTCCTTTCAAGGTATTACAATCTAAAACGCACATTCTATCTGCAAATTCATTTAACCAATTCTTGCCAAAATCAATGTGCACATTGCTACTTTAACGAATTAACTAGCAAAAAATACGAAATAAATTATGATAAATTAATCGAATTAATAAATTATTGCAATCGGCTATCTAAAAAAAACAGAAAATTATTTAGAGTAGATTTTACAGGAGGTGATCCATTACTTTATAGTAGTATATTTCAACTTTGCGAATATTGTATATCTAACTCGATTGATTACGGTTTTAAGTTGAATCCAGATTTAATTGTTTTAGATTGGGAAAAATATGAACATATTTTATTAAATGCTACAGATATAACACTAAGCCTGGATGGAATGAAAGAATTTCATGACCTAAACCGAAAAGAAGGATCTTTTAATTTAACTCTAAAAGCATTAGAAACCCTAAAAAACCATAATGTTTGTATTCGGATTAATTATACAATTTCTAAGAAAAATACTTTTGATTTAACCAATTTAATTTTATTTCTTTTAAGATGCAACTTTATAATAGATGATTTTACCTGGGCAAGATATTGGTCGAAAGAAAATAAACAAGATATTCTCAATCCACTCGAGCTTTACCAAGTTTTTGATGAACAAACAAAATTAATGAATTATTTATTTGATTGTGAAGATTTTTATTACAAAACCAATGATTATCGCGTTATTCCAAAAATAATGTTTGGCTTTAAAGAACATCAATGGTTTGCTTATCTAGCAAACAAAAAAATATTATCACAAGAAACAATTTATTTTCTTAATAATGAAAAAAACTCCGTGAATTGTACTGGAACAAAAAATATTTTTATAGTAGATAACAACTTGTTTATTTATAATTGTAGAAAAATTAATCAAGATTCATTCAAAATAGAAAAAAAAGAATTAATGACAAATGGTGCAAATAAACTTTTAGTACCATTATTATGCAATAAATGTATATACTTAAATTCTTGCGGCGGATGCCCCGCAATAAACGATATTTTCCCTTATATTCATGACGATGATTGCTGTTTTTATCGTAGAAAGGAGTAGATTCCACTCATGAATAGTTTAAAAAAAAGCGACTTATCGAATGTAGATTTAAACTTTGCATCATGTTGTTATCATCATACCAATATTGACGATATGATCATCAATATTGGTGGTGGCGGCGGTCCCGGCGGCGGCGGCGGTGGCGGCGGCGGTGGTGGTGGCGGCGGTGGTGGTGGCGGTGGTGGCGGCGGTGGATACGGCTGCTAACTCATCAACCACAACTTTTTCCATTATCACAGCTAACAGCCTAAAAAAATAAAGTATATTTCGATTAATCATTCAGTTTTCATCGTTTTGATATATAAAAAGTGTTATTCATGTCACTTAAATATGTGCTCTAAAAATGGATGAGGTTGTAGAAAAAAGTAGTATAAAATAACATGAGGAAAAATGACCTCAAACATCTTTAAAGCAAAAACAAAAGCACGTTTGAGAGACTAGAAATTAGCTAAAAAACGTGCTTTTAAAATGGGTTTATC
>CALVRK010000039.1 GCA_944358565.1 uncultured Bacilli bacterium | reverse complement strand
TCAAATGAATTTTTATTTGACATCCAATTTCTAATTACTCCAGATGGATCCTCAGGATTTGCTTGTTTTGCTAAATCAGTTAAAGAAATATAATTAATATTTCCTACTCTTAATATACCTATTTTATTTTCTTTTACTACTATTTCTGTTGTTACTGAATCTTTTTTCAATATTTATCTCTCCTTTCTATTTAAGGTAGTGTGAATAGTTTATTACACTACCCATGCTTTTTCTTTATATTTAAAGGCTTTTCTTAACAAATTACTTATGACTCCCTTTTTAGAGTAAATATTTTGTTAAAATTTACCTTTTTATCTATCAAAAAATGACATTACCCGATATAATGTCTTTAGAAACATAACAAGAATCGAGGTAATGTCATGTCTACAATTATATCAGTTTTAATTGAATTTTTAAATAGTATTAATAAAATTATTTGGAAATTTATTATTTTTCTATCAAAATTTATCAAAGTAGATGATGTAATCACCAGTAATAAGCCTACTGATGAAAAATATAAACAGTTTAAAGTTGATGACTCTCCTTTAATAGAACCTTTTGTAAAAATGGAACATAAGGATTATAAAAAGCTCATTAAAGAAAACAACATTAAACCTATTAACCGTCGCAATGGTAATTCTCCTATTCCAGATAATATCAAATGCCCTTGTTGTGGAGCTCCTAAAGATTATCTTTATGATAATACTGGCAAACAAACTCAATTTGAATGTAAAGTTTGTCATCGTATTTTTTCTAATAATCCTCGCAAGCAAAAATATGTTGTCTTAAAATGTCCTCATTGTGAACATAATCTTGTTTTAAGAAAACAAAGAACTGATTATGATGTATATGTCTGTAAGAATAACAAATGCAGATACTATTTAAACAATTTAGCTACTTTAACTTTATCTGATAAGAAAAAGTTTGAAGAAAATCCTACATTATTTAAAATGCATTACATATATCGTAAATTTCATATTGACTTACCTACTTTAACCAAAGATTATCGTGATTTTGTAAAGCAACCTGTTGATCTTTCTAAAATTTATTCTTCAGATTATGTCCTTGGTTTATGCCTTACTTATCATGTTAATTATGGGCTTTCTTATAGACAAACTTCTTCTATTTTAAAAGACATTCATGAAGTGTCTATTTCTTATAAGACTGTTGAAAATTATTGTAAATCAGTTTCTCCTACCATCCAAGCGTTACTTGAATTTTATCCTTACGAACTGTCAGATACCATTGCTGCAGATGAAACTTATATTAAAATATTAGGTAAAACTGCTTATATATTTTTCTACTTTGATGCCATTAAAAAGATTGTTACTTCTTACAGAGTCTTTGACAAAAGAGATTCTTTATCTTCTATCAAAGCAGCTTATTCTACCTTATCCAAATACGACAAACTTCCTGATAGTTTAAAAGTAATTTCTGATGGTAATCCTATTTATAATGTTGCGGTTCAGTATTGGTGTCAAAATGGTCTACCTTTTGAATTATATCAGGTTATTGGACTTACAAATCTTGATGAGACTTCCAAAGAATACCGTAGTCAAAAACAAATTATTGAAAGATTTAATCGAACTTTAAAGTATTACTATAGGCCAAAAGGCGGTTTTTCATCTTTAGATAATGCCAATAATTATATGGTTTTATTTGCCACTTATAACAATTTTTTAAGACCAAATAAAGCTCTTAACTATGAAACTCCTGTTGTTCTAGAGGAACTCAAAGATATTCCTAATATGCCGAACAAGTGGCTTGAACTAATAAGACTTGCTTGTAAATATGCAGAACCATATTCTGAATAGTTTTTAAAAATTACATTAAAAACTACTTTTTGTCGTGGACTAATTTCCTGATTTTTTATTAAGTCTATTTTCAAAGATCAATTCTATCACCAAATTGATAGATTTTTTTGTTAGTGTTAGTTTTCCATAAAACTTTTCACACTATCCTATTTAAATTTTAAAAAATGTCAACAAATTTATTTTTGTTAACATCCTTTATTTTCAATAAATTTTGTACACTTTTTTCATAATTGGTTGACAAACAATAAATTTGTTACCTTTATTAATTTTAAGTTTTTCCTTATTTTATGCTACTTTCCACAACAGTTCTTGTATTTTTTACCCGAACCACAAGGGCATGGGTCGTTACGACCGACTTTTTTAACTCTTTTTGGAGTTTGTTTTTTTGTTTTGCTCTTATCTTCATTTGGAGTTCCATTAATAACTTGTTTTCTTTCAGTATTTTGTCTGATTTCAGCATTTAATAAATATCTGCTGATATCCATATCAATGGTTGCTAATAAGTTATCAAACATTTCGTAACCTTCGGCAGTATATGCTTGAAGTGGGTTTTCTTGAGCATATTGTCTTAAATAAATTCCTTCACGAAGTAGACTCATCGCATTGATGTGTTCCATCCAATGAGTATCGATAACTCTTAATGAAATAGCTTTTTCAAATTCGTTTTTAAGTTCATCTGGGAATTGTTCAAGTTTAGTTTCATATTCTTCACATACATGTTCATAAATAGTTTCAATTAAGCTTTCTGGATCTAACTCTTCTAATTCATCAACTGACAAGTCATTTTTAAGTAGGTTTTCATTAACTGTTTCTAAAATTTCAGTAACATCTAGACCAGTTAATTTATTACTATCAATTAAATGACTATTTACAATATTAGCAATATGATTTTTGAAATGTTCTAAAGTAATGCTGTGGATAGAATCGCTATCTAATATTTGATTACGTCTACCATATATAATCATACGTTGGTTATTAATAACGTCATCATATTCTAGTAAATGTTTACGAGTATCGAAGTTATTACCTTCAACACGTTTTTGAGCTGATTCAATTGATCTTGATAAAGCTTTACTTCTAATTGATAATTCACCATCAAAGCCAACTTTTTGTAATAAGTGTTTAGCACTATCAGTACCAAATCTTACCATTAAGTCATCTTCAAATGAAACACAGAATTGAGTCATTCCTGGGTCACCTTGACGACCAGAACGTCCTCTTAACTGATTATCAATACGTCTAGATTCATGTCTTTCAGTTCCTAAAACACATAGTCCACCTAATTCTTTAACACCTTTACCCAGTTTGATGTCGGTACCACGACCAGCCATGTTAGTAGCGATAGTAACAGCACCTTTTTCACCAGCCTTAGCAATGATTTCAGCTTCACGAGCATTGTTTTTAGCATTTAATACTTCATGTGGAATGTGTTCTTTTTTAAGCATTTTACTTAGTTTTTCACTGTTTTCAACGGCAACAGTACCAACTAGAACTGGTTGACCTTTTTCGTGTCTTTCTTTAATTTCTTTAACGATAGCATTATATTTACCTTCGGCTGTAGCAAAGATTAAATCGCTATAATCTTGACGAATAATCGGTTTATTAGTTGGTATTTGAATAACATACATGTTATAAATATCTCTAAATTCTTCTTCTTCAGTTTTTGCTGTACCAGTCATACCAGCAATTTTCTTATACATTCTGAATAAGTTTTGGAATGTAATAGTTGCTAAAGTCTTAGTTTCTTCATTGATTTGAACGCCTTCCTTAGCTTCAATTGCTTGATGTAATCCCTCTGAGAAGTTTCTTCCTGGCATTAAACGACCAGTAAATTGGTCAACAATAACGATTTTTCCATCTTGAATGACGTAATCGAAGTCTTTTTTCATACTGTAGTTAGCGTGCAAAGCTTGATTAATAAAGTGAACTAAAGTTGCGTGTTCAATGTCATATAAGTTTTTAACATTGAAGTATTTTTCAGCTTTTTTAATACCTGTTTCATCTAATGAAGTGGCTTTAGTTTTTTCATCATAAATGTATCCTTCGTTTTCTTTTAAGGTTTTAGCAAATTTATCGGCTTGTTGATATAAGTTTGCGGATTGCATTTTTCCACCAGAAATAATTAATGGAGTTCTAGCCTCATCGATTAAAACTGAGTCGACTTCATCGATGATAACAAAGTTAAGTGGTCTTTGAACTCTATCTTCAGCACGTACTACCATGTTATCTCTTAGATAATCAAATCCGATTTCATTATTTGTCGAATACATGATATCGCAGTTGTAGGCCGCTCTTTTTTGTTCTTGATTATATTCACGATAGTTAATACCAACGGTTAGACCTAAAAACTCATAAATTTTACCCATCCAGTTAGCATCACGACCAGCTAGATATTCGTTAACGGTGATAATATGTACTCCATCACCAGTTAAAGCATTTAAGTATGCTGGTAAGATAGATGTTAAGGTTTTACCTTCACCAGTTTTCATTTCGGCGATATTACCATAATGAATAGCAAGTCCGCCTAATAATTGTACATAATATGGTTTTTCACCAATAACACGGTAAGCGGCTTCTCTAGCAACAGCAAAAGCTTCAACTTTAATATCCTCTAAAGTTTCTCCGTTTTGTAGTCTATCTTTAAATTCTTTGGTTTTTGCTTTTAATTGTTTATCGGTTAATTTAGACATTTCTTCATCTAAGGCATCGATTTCATCCGCAATTTTTTTAAATCTTTCTAATTCTTTATATTCATGATCAAATATCTTTTTGAAAAAATTCATACTGTCCATCCTTTCGTCTATATAGTATTTTACCAAAAAAACGCTAAAATGCATAGAAAAACAAGGCAAAAATTCAAAATAATTGAAAGTAAGCCCTGTTTTTATTCTAGTTTGGTGATAAAACATGAGAAAAATCGCTTTAGGCGATTTATTTCTCTTTAATTAAACCGTAGTTGCCATCTTCACGTTTATAAATAACTTCAATATCTCCAGTTTTTGAATTTCTGAAAATAAAGAATGTGTGATCTATTAGATTCATTTGTAAAATAGCTTCGTCCTCACTCATTGGTTTAAGTTCAACACTTTTACGTTTAACGATTTTACTCTTATCGTTTTCAGTCTTTTCCACTTTGAAGTCAGTGACAAAACCAGGAAACTTATCCTTAATTACTTTTTTACTCATTCGCGTTTTGTTTTTACGAATTTGTCTTTCTAGCTTATCGATAATCAAATCGATTGCAGCGAAAGGATCTTTGTGACTTTCTTCAGCTCTTAAAATAACTTTTTTAACAGGAATAGTTACTTCTACTTTGTAATTAGGTTCAACTTTTCTAATTACAACAGTAGCAGTAAAATCTTCTCCTTCACTAAAGTACTTATCAAGCTTTGAAAGCTTTTTTTCTGCATGTTCTTTGAGGTCATTTGTGACTTTTACTTTTTGGCCACGAATTATATATTTCATATCATCACCTTCCAACTACATTATAACATATTTTTCATGCAATTTATATGATAATGTGTGGTAAATTATGTGTTTTGAATAGAAAAAAAACTACACAAGTGCAGTTTTTATTTCGACAACGTTCTTAGCTTGCAAACCTTTGTCAGTTCTGACTAAATCGAATTCAACGTACTGACCTTCAACTAGCGTTTTGTAGCCAGGTGTAAGAATTGCTGAATAGTGGACGAAAATATCTTCTTTATCGTTATATTCGATAAAACCAAAACCTTTTTCATTGTTGAACCACTTAACTTTGCCCTTCATGTCTTACATCTCCCTTCTAGTAAATCTCTTACAATACTAGTATAAATTAATAAGGCCTTTGCTTTCAATAAAAACCATATTACTTTTTCCGACAAAATTCTCAATACTACTAATATAAAAATGTGCACAAGTACTACATCGACAAGTTTGATTTTACACGTACTGGTGTCTTTATCACACATTTTTGTTTGAAAGTGTGCTTATTTTGACTGAATGCTAACGAGTGTCACAAATAGAATACCTTTTCATATAATTAGTGATGTTTTTTTATATATTGAACATTTCATAGTTTTTTGTTTGCAAAATGATATATTATTTTTATGGTAAAGAGAGGATTTATATGAAGGAAGTATTTATCAATAATTCTATGAATATAATTCATAAATATTATCCAGATTATTCTGAAGAAAGATTAGCTGAATTAAAATATGGCTTACTTGGATTATATTTAATGATTACTAAATCAATTATTATATTTGGAATTGCTTTATATCTAGGCATATTTAAAGAATTATTAATCTTTACTATTATATATAATATTCTAAGAGCTCCTTCTTTTGGAATACATGCTTCTAAAAGTTGGATATGTTTAGTTTCCTCAGCTACTATATTTATAACATCTACATATTTGAGTGTAAATATAGTAATACCAATTAATATAAAAATAATTTTTGGAATAATAGGTATTATTTTAATTTATAAAAACAGCCCTGCTGATACAGCCAAAAGACCTATTGTCAGTCCAAAAAGACGTAGAGTTTATAAATTAATATCAACTATGCTTGCAATTTTATTTGTGATAATATCATTACTTATAGAAAATAATTTTTTTGCTAATGCGTTTATTTTGTCATTATTAATACAGTGTGTTTTCACAGCACCAACGACTTATAAGATTTGCGGAGAACCATATGATAACTACAAAAGTTATCAACCATAATGTCTGGTTTAAATTAATTGATTTAAACATAAATCTATGGAAAGGAGTTTGTTTTATGAGTTTTATTGCATCATTATTATCTTCACTTGGTAGCATGTTTTCAAATGCTGGTAGCAGCGCTTGTTTATCTTGGTGGTTTGATGAACCTGAATGTCCAAAAAGTTTAGTTAAATAAAAAATGTAGATTCAATTTATCTACATTTTTATTTTTAGTGTTTGTGTGAAAGTATCGCGATTTATACTTTTTTCATTTTCTAATTTTTCATGTTCTTCTTCAAGTAATTTATTAACTAATGTCAAACCATATCCATGGCCATCTCCTTTTGTTGTATACTTAACATCGGACATCTTTTCTAAATCCAAATTACCTTTAAAATTATTAGTAACATCAACACATAAATTATTGTCTAAACTATATATTTCCACAGATATTTCTTTTTTTCTCAATTTTTTTACTGCTTCTATTGCATTATCTAAGAAAACGCCTAATATTTTACAAATTTTTAAAGTCAGATCCTCATCCAAATCAATTAAATCTGTAGTTCGGACATCTCTAGAAATATTTAATTCATATTTGATTTTTAATGTATCCATTAAGCATAATTTGGAATAAATTGTGGCTCTTAAACCTCCAGCAGGTATTTTTGCCGTTTTTTTCATTATCTTATCATTGTCTTTAATTTTATTATCAATCAATTTATCAATATATTTTATAATTGTTTCTTTATCTATATCATCTTTGATCATATTTCTTATTGTTAAAAATTCATTTTTATTTTCATGCGTATCTATTCTAAATTTATCAATCATAACTTCATATTCTTTTAGACTGGAAATACTTGTTTCATATTTACTATTTATTTTATTATAATTATCTTTAATTTTTGTTGAAGCAATAATAATAGAAATGAAAACTACCGCCATGATAACATTTGTAGTTAACACTATTGGCAACGGTAATTTCATATGACTTTCTACTGTCGCAATCACCAGTGTAAAAATAACTATTAAAGGATAGACTATATTCTCTTTATTTTTTGTATTATCATAAAATAAAACAAAAATCTTTTTTATAAATTTTCTTTTGGAAATAAAGATAGATACTAAAATGGTATATATATTTAGCAGAATAGATGGTACTGGTTCAAATAATAATTCATAAATTTCATTTCCAAAAATAATTGAGCAAATAATTACAAATGAAAATTCTGATAAAGCTAAAATCATTTGTGATATGACTACCAAAATTATTGCTTGTCTTATATCTTTACTTAAGAAAAAATAATTTATAGCAGTGAATAAAACAAATATAATAATTAATCTGAATGGTTGAGGTAATAAATAGTTTGCTAAATTTAATGTTATTGCAACCAAAACCACACTTATTATAAGATTTAAAATTTTATTTTCTTCTAATCTATTAAGTAAGCTTTTCCAACAATATGTATGGAAACAGGCTAACAAAATACCTAAAACTATATTTTTTGTGATATCAAACACCTTATATCAACTCCTTATCAAACCTTGTTGAGATTAAATCAGAAGTCATTCCATTGTCAAAAACCACTTCTTTTTGTGATTTACTAAAACTTAATATTCGTTTGGTGTTCATTAAGCAAGCTCTATGTGTTTTTACAAAATTATCATTAACCTCTTCTTCTAATTCTGCAAGATTTTTACCAACATGAAATTCACTATAGTCAGTAACAATTATACATTTTCTTTCTACACTATCTCTTGTAATATATAAAATATCATCTTGCGGAATGGTATAGACGACACCGTTGTCTTTAAATCTAATAACACTTTTGATTTTAAACATTTGTAAAGCTTTATCTAATGATTTAGTTAGTCTTTTTTCACAATCATCAAACTTATTTATATATGATAAGAATAGAAAATCATTTTTCATAACGACATGGCCAAGTTCTTGGTGACCAGTTAAAAAGATTAAAACACTGTCAACATCTTTATTTCGAATAAGTCTTGCGATGTCAATTCCAGATCTCGTTGGTGTTTCAATGTCTAATATATACACTTTAAAAGATAATTTAGATTCTACTATTTTTAAGAAGTCACTATCATAATCTTTAAAAATGTGTGTTTTATATTCTAGCTTATTTTTCATCATATATGAAACAACTATATGTTCAACCATTTCACGATACTGCTTTACATCATCACAAATAATAAAATTTATCATAAATCTTACCTTTCCTTCTCTAATTATGCCTACAGTATAATATTCTTATGTAAATATACCATAATTTGACAAATATTACAATGAAAAAAGGTAATTTTTCGAAATATTACCTTTTGCTTTATAAAATATACTATTTCGTGTTTCTTTTAGATTGTATTTCATCCCAGAGTTCTAAGCCCTGATCTTTCAACTCTCCTAGGGCATCAAGTCCATTAGCAGTAGTATCTGTAAACCAATCTCTAAATCTTTCTCGATAATTTGGTATTAAGTAATTGATTTTTTCATCTAAAGTACTTAAAGCATCTATAGCTTTTTGTTTTCCCTCATCACTTAACTCACTAAATGTAACACCATTTATTTCACTTCCATTGAAAATAAAATC
>CALVRK010000038.1 GCA_944358565.1 uncultured Bacilli bacterium | reverse complement strand
ACAAAGGTAAAAAGTGTATTTGAGTACGCAAAATAAAATTAAAAAAATAAAAAAAATTAAAAATGTAAAATTTTACAAAAATTTATTTTTTTAAAAAATGTTGAAAAATAAAGGCTTGCAAAACATCTGAAAAAAAACTTCAAAAAAACGAACATTTTCTATTGACTCTCACCATAACGCGGTATATAATCAGTTTAGAAAATATGGGAGGTACTTATGACAATTGAAGAAGAAAAGTTAGACTACTTAACAGTTATCAAACGTAGTGGAAAAAAAGTAGAATGGAATGGTACTAAAATTGCCATTGCCATAAAAAAAGCCTTTGATAGTCTAGAAAAAGGTGAAGAAAAAAACTATTCAGAAAAAGACGTTAATAAAGTTTATAATGCCGTTATTAAGCGCATTGAAAAAGAATATAAAAATGAAGGAAAAATTAAAATAGAAGCTATTCAAGATTTAATTGAAGAGCAGCTTCAAAAGCAAGGTTATCCAGATGTTTATAAAGCCTTTGCCGATTACCGTGAAAGAAGAAATGTTTCAAGACAAGTATTCTTCGGCGAAAAGAAGCAGCACAAATTCTTAAAAGCTCTAGAAAGTTTAGGACTAAAATCCTCTTATGAAGAAAATGCTAAAAGAGAAAATGCCAATGTTGATGGCGACACTCCCATGGGCACAATGCTTCAATATGGCTCAACAGTTTCTAAAGAATTTGCTAAAGCATATTTAATGAAACCAAAATTTGCTGAAGCTCATGATAATGGTGATATTCATATTCATGATATGGATTTCCTACCAATGGGTACAACAACTTGCTGTCAAATAGATATACGTAAATTATTTAAAAATGGTTTTTCAACTGGCCATGGTTATTTAAGAGAACCAAAAGATATTATTAGTTATACAGCTTTAGCCGCTATAGCCATACAGGCCAACCAAAATAACCAACACGGTGGACAAGCAATACCGGCTTTTGATTACTATATGGCCCCAGGAGTTTTATGTACATTCAAAAAACAATTAAAACAAGCCATTTATGACTATTTAGATTTAACTGATTTTGAATATTTTATAAATATGGATAGAATTGCTAAAGAAATCGATAAAATTAAAACTATTGATATAGCTTTAAGTATGTTTGATCCATTTACTAAAGATTCCAATCAATTAAAAAGATTGTTTAAAAAAGCTTATGATAAAGCCTATGAAAAAACAGATAGACAAACATATCAAGCTATGGAAGCATTTATTCATAATTTAAATACAATGCATTCAAGAGCTGGTGCTCAAGTACCATTTTCATCAATTAACTTTGGAACAGATACTTCACCAGAAGGAAGAATGGTTATGAGAAATTATTTACTTGCTACTGATGCTGGTCTAGGACATCATGAAACCCCAATTTTCCCAATTTCAATTTTTAAAGTAAAAGAAGGCGTTAATTATAATAAAGAAGATCCAAACTATGATTTGTTTAGATTAGCTTGTGAAGTTTCAGCAAAAAGATTATTTCCAAACTTTTCATTCATTGACGCCCCATTCAACTTAGAATACTATGATCCAACTGATTATGAAACAGAAGTTGGTTATATGGGCTGCCGAACAAGAGTGTTGGCTGACATCACTTCAGATCACCCAGTAACACCAGGTAGAGGTAATCTCTCATTCACATCTATTAATTTGCCAAGACTAGGAATTAAACATGGTATAGTCAGCGGCAAAACTGATTTAGATGGTTTCTTTAAAGAACTAGAAGAAGTTATAGAATTAGTAAAAGACCAATTACTAGAAAGATTTGAAATACAATGTTCAAAAAGAATATACAATTTTCCATTCTTACTAGGTCAAGGAGTATGGATGGACAGTGAAAAATTAAAAACCAACGATAGATTAAGAAAAGTATTAAAACATGGAACTTTGACCTTTGGATTTATTGGCTTAGCCGAATGTTTAAAGGCTTTAATTGGAAAACATCATGGTGAAAGTAAGGAAGCTCAAGAATTAGGTTTAAAAATTATTGGCTTTATGAGAAAGAAAGCTGATGAATATAGTAAAGAATATAACTTAAATTTCTCATTAATAGCCACTCCAGCTGAAGGTCTATCAGGAAGATTTACCAATATAGATAAAGCCATATATGGAAAAATTAAAGGTGTTACCGATAAAGAATACTATACAAATTCATTCCATATACCAGTTTCATATAATATTTCAGCTGCCAAAAAAATAGAGCTAGAAGCCCCATATCATGCCTTTACTAATGGCGGACATATTACCTATGTTGAATTAGATGGTGATACAGCAATGAATGTTGATGCCTTTGAAAAGATTATCAGAGTTATGCATGATAATGGTATTGGTTATGGAGCGATCAATCATCCAGTAGATCGTGATCCAGTTTGTGGATACACTGGTGTAATTGGTGATTTCTGTCCAGGATGTGGACGTAAGGAAGGCGAAGGCGTTCCAATGGAAAGAATAAAAAATGCAAGTCTAAACTCTTGCGGTGGAAGATAGGAGGAAAATAAAATGAAAGCAGATGAAAAAAAAGTAGGAGAAGGAGTAAAATTTGAAAGAATTAGAAGAATCACAGGTTATTTAGTAGGTACTACTGATAGATTTAATAATGCTAAACGTGCTGAAGAACATGACCGTGTAAAACACAGTACTGCCGGACTTATGAAAGAAGCTAAATAATGAAAATACGTTTAGCCAGCGACTTACAACCAGATAGTATAGTCGATGGCCCAGGAATTAGAACCGTCGTTTGGACTCAAGGGTGTAGCCACAATTGTGAAGGATGTCACAATCCAACCACCCATGATTTTAAAGGCGGCTTTTCTGTCAGTACTGATGAAATAAACAAAGAGTTAGATACGCTTTTAGGTCAGCAAGGTATCACCTTATCAGGCGGTGACCCAATGTTTCAAGCTAAAGCTTGTACCGAAATAGCTAAACATGCCAAAAAAATCGGCTTAAATGTTTGGTGTTATACCGGTTTTACTTATGAAGAAGTTCTTAAAAGTAAAGATATGATGGAACTTTTAAAATATGTTGATGTCTTAGTTGATGGCAAATTTGATATCAAAGAATTTAGTCTAAATCTAGACTTTAGAGGATCTAGAAATCAAAGAATTATTGATGTTCCCCAAAGTTTAAAAGAAAATAAAATCGTTTTAATTGATAAATATATGCATGAACGTACTCATAAAATTGAAATTCCACGAAAAAAACATGTATATATATAAAGGAGAAATATGAATAAAGAAGGATTAAGAAAGTTAACTTATGGTGTCTATATTATTAATACAATAAATAGTGGCTGCATTGTAAATACTTTAACTCAGGTTACAAGTGATAGAGTAATTGTTGCTATTAATAAAGAAAATTATACTAATCAGATGATAAAGAAACATAAAAAATTTAATGCTACGGTGCTTACCCAAAATACCGATATGAAAGTCATTCAAACTTTCGGCTTTACAAGTAGTAAAGATACTGATAAATATGAAAACTTTAATACTGAAATTGATAATAGTGGCATTAAATATATAAAAGACCATATGGCATCTTTAATTGAATGTGAAATAGAAAATGAAATAGATTTGGATACTCATACTATATTTATTGCAAAAGTTATAAACACAAAAAACTTATCAGATGAAGAAGTTATGACATACGATTATTACCATAAAGTAAAAAATGGCGTAACACCACCTAAAGCCCCAACATATGAAAAATCAAAAATAGGTTATCGCTGCCCAATATGTGGATATGTTTATGAGGGTGATACTTTGCCAGATGATTATATATGTCCAATTTGTGGAGCTCCTGCTAGTATATTTGAGAAAATCGAATAACTGATTTTATCAAACTATTGATATACATTAATTGCCATCAATCTTGAAAGTCTATAATTAGACTTTTTTTCTTTCTAAAATGTTTGAAAATAATTATAGATGTGCTAAAATGATAATATACGAGGGGTGATTAAATGAAAAGACAAACATATGTTGATGAAGAAGGTAATCCAGTTAACCAATCACTTGAAAATAAAAAACCATTACTTCGCTTTTTCTTTGTATTTGGGACGATTTTGCCAATTATAATTATAATTTTTATTATTGTTGCCGTAATTCAAAACAATAATTGTTTAAAAATATATGATGCATTAAAAAGCGCTAGTCTAAAATATGCCCAAGATCAAGGTAGTATACCAACTCTCGAGGGAGAAAGTACAAGTGTTAGATTAGATGATTTATATAATAATGAATATTTAAGAAGCGCTAACACCGATAACACGCTTTGTTCAGGTACTATTAAAATAACAAAATATAAAAAAGATTACGTATATACTATAGATGCTAGAAATTGCGGAAAATGTTCAGTAAATACTAAATATGGTGGTTGGAGTGCTGAAAAAACCGCTTATCCAACAGGTAAAGCTATTATTGATGTTATTCCTTATTATAATTATTATGATAGAGAGATTAGTACCACTGAATGGACTGATTATTTTGATGACTCACAGTTACAAGATGAAACTTCAAAATATGGTATTCGTTTACCACTAGACGAAGAGGAACTTCCAGAAATTCCATCAGAAGGAAATATCGTTAACATTGAAAATCAAACTACATATTATTACCGTTATCGCGATCGTACTTGGAAATGGTATGATATAGAAGGGGAATATTCAAATTTTTCATCAGAGCAACCTTCTGGATTTGCCAACAAAGATGAAAATAGTGAAATATATACTGAATGGACTGAATGGTCTTTAAATTATCCAGAAGAAAAAGATTACCGTACGATTGAGCACACCGTAGGCTATAAATTTTATTATCAAAATGATAAAGGTGATAAAATTTATTATAATAGTGGAAAATATAGTGCTAGAGACGATGTCGATACTACAAAATATGATAGAACTGATGAAGATACCACCACCTTATATCGTTATCGTGACAAAATGTGGCGTTGGTACAATGGAACAAAACGTAAATATAGTTCATATTCTTCTAGTCAGCCTAGTCAAATGCCTTACAAAGATAGAGAAACCGAAACCTTAGGTAACCCTACTTCCTGGACCGCCGAAAGCCGCGTTAATGAAACTAATCAAGAGTACCGAGTAGAAGAAAGAAAAATTATGACAAGGTTTAGAATAGAATATGAAATATTATCCTTAAAAGTTTTGGACAAACCTTTAAATAAAAAAGCTTTTGAAAAGAAAGTAAAAATGACTGTTCCGCAGTTTGCTACTAATAAAAATTATAAATTAGAAGTAACTTATAAATTTAAATATCGAAAAAGCTAGAGATTTACTCTGGCTTTTTGTAATTATTAATTCATAATTTTGAATATACTTAAATATGAATAGAATTCGTTTAAAAAGAAAATTTAAATTAACTAAAATAAAACCAATTAATTTAATTGCTATTTTTATCGTAGCCATATTGCTTGGAATATATTTTGTCTTTGGTTACATAAAAGAAAGAATTATGCCATCAATTTTTAAATATGGAGCTTTAGAAGCCAAAAAATTCTCTAGCATTATCATTAATGATGCCATTGATAAGTATATATCTGAAAAAGTTGATATAGAAAACCTTTTTATAATTGCCAGCACCAACGAAGGAGAAATAACATCGGTTGATTTTAATACCTCCTTAATTAATCAGTATTTAACTAATGCCACAAAAAGTATTCAAAAAAACTTAAAATATATTGAAACAGGCGATATTCAAAAAGTAGAATATCAAGCTGATTTACTGGAAAATTATGACGAAAAAGCTTTAAAAAACGGTATTATATATTACTTAAATAGTGGTTTCATATTTAATAATCCGATCTTTTCAAACTTTGGTATGCAAATTCCCATAAAAATATCATTAACTGGCGATGTTATAAGTAATATATCGACCGAAGTAACTAATTATGGTATTAATAATGCCTTGATTAAAGTATACGTCAACATTGAAATTACCGAACAAGTTATCCTCCCATATTATGATAAAGAAATCAAAATAAATAATCAAGTTCCTATTGCCTTAAAATTAATTACTGGAACTGTTCCAAGTTATTATGGCAATTTAAATACCGCCACTCCATCTTTAACTCTGCCAAATAACTAAAATATGCTATAATAATAAGGGTGATGAAAATGAAAATATATGAAATAGAAAATAATAATTATGAACTAATTAAAGACTATAAAAATGGCTTTGATTATGATGCTATAAAAGAAAGATATACAGAATATTTTAACGATTATGATTATATTTTAGGTGATTGGTCATATGGTAAACTTCGCTTAAAAGGTTTTTGTGAAAAAAACAATCCAAAATTTAAAGCTATAAACGATATTGAAAAAGCCGAAGAATATATTAAAAATAATGGGGCTTATGATTGTAAATATTTTATTTTAAAAAAAATATCCAACTAATTGCCCATTTTTTCCATTTAAATTATCTAGTAAAAAATTAAATAATTTGATATAATAATCTCATGATAGGGAGGCTCATCTATGGAACTAAAAGAAACTATAAATTTATATGAAAAATATTTAAATAAGCTGCAAGATTTATGGAGGTCACTTTGACCCCGAAGACAAAGAAAAAAAGATAAAAGAACTAGAAAACGAAATGTCTGCTCCAAATTTTTGGGACGATACAAGACATAGCGAAGAAGTTATTTCCTTATTAAATAATGAAAAAAAAGTTCTAAATGATGTAAAAAACCTATTAAATGAAGCGCTAGATTATTTGGAAATGGCTAAAGCATTAGAACCTAATGATGAAGAAAGTTTAACCTGGCTTGAAGAAGAAAGTAAAACGCTTGAACCTAAAATAGACGAAATCGAAACAATGATTCTTTTAAGTGGTGAGTATGATAAAAATGATGCAGTCTTAGAAATACATTCGGGTGCGGGTGGAACAGAAGCTTGTGACTGGGCTAATATGCTTTATAGAATGTATTCGAGATATGCTGAAAAAAAATCATATAAATTAGAAGTTGTCGATGAACAGCCGGGTCTAGAAGCCGGAATTAAAAGCATCACTGTTATTGTTAAAGGATTATATGCTTATGGTTATTTAAAAAATGAAAAAGGTATTCATCGCTTAGTAAGAATTTCTCCATTTGATTCAGGAGCTCGAAGGCATACCTCATTTGCTTCAGTCAGTGTTACTCCAGTTATTGATGATACCGTTAAAGTAGATATTAACGAAAAAGATTTAAAAATTGACGTTTTCCACAGTAGTGGAGCAGGCGGACAAAGTGTCAACACCACTGACAGTGCCGTTAGAATAACTCATCTGCCAACTGGAATAGTCGTAACTTGTCAAAACGAAAGAAGTCAAGTTCAAAACAAAGCTAAAGCCATGCAGATTTTAAAAAGTAAGCTATATGAAATAGAAGAAGAAAACAAGAAAAAAGAATTACAGCAGTTAAAAGGTGAACAAAGAGATATTAACTTTGGCTCTCAAATTAGAAGTTATGTTATACATCCATATTCATTAGTTAAAGATCACCGAACAAACTGTGAAGAAACTAATGTAAATAAAGTAATGGATGGTAATTTAGATAAATTTATCAATGCTAATTTAAGGAGGAATGCCGGATGATATTTGCTAAAAAAAAGCAAATAGATAATAACAATCTTTTAAAAGAGATTACTGGTAGTAAAAAAGTAAAACGTTATGTGATGTTCTTCATTGGTGTATTCTTATCAGCTTTTGCTTTTAATGTTTTTTTAAAACCATGTAATTTGATTTTTGGTTTAAGTGGCCTTTCAATTATTACTGAAAAATTTTGGAATATTGATCCATCACTAGTAATTTTGATTGGTAATATTCTTTTACTAATTGCTAGTTATGTTTTTTTAGGAATTGATAAAACTAAATCAACTGTTTTAGGTTCTATTTTATACCCAGTTTTAATTAAACTTACTGAATTTTTTCCAAAATATATTAATCTAGGTGATACAGAAATTATCGTTATTGCTCTATGTGGCGCCCTTATAAGTGGAATTGGTACAGGTTTAGTTTTTAAAAATAACTTTACAACTGGTGGTACTGATGTTTTAAAACAAATATTATCTCAATATGGAAAAATGCCATATAGTAAAGCTAATATATATTCTGAAGGTTTAATTATGGCCGCTGGTGGTATTTTCTTTGGCTGGCAATCATTTATATATTCAATAATAACTTTATATTCATCAGGAGTAATCAGCGATAGAGTAATATTGGGTATTTCTGAATATAAAACATTAGAGATAATTACAACCGAAGAAAAAGCTATTAAAGATTTTATCATGGAAACACTAAATCATGGTGTTACCGAAATAGATGCTGAAGGTGGATACACAAATAAAAGAAAAAAAGTTTTGTTATGTGCTATTCCAACTAGAGAATATTTTGTCGCCACGGAAGCCATAAAAAAATTAGACCCTGAAGCTTTCGTTATTGTCATTGATACTTATGAAATACAAGGACATAAAGCTTAATTAATAGAAAGAAGTGATAGTAGTGGATTTAATAAGAATGACAAATGTTAAAAAAACCTATAAAACAGGTGTTACCGCTATTCAAGATCTAAATTTAACCATCAAAAAAGGTGATTTTGTCTTTATAATCGGTTCAACTGGTTGTGGTAAAAGTACTTTAATAAAAATGCTTTACCGTGAAGAAAAACCAACATCAGGACAAATAATTGTCGGTGGAATAGATGTTGGAAAACTAAGAAATGGTAAAGTTTATAAAATCAGAAGAAAAATAGGTGTCGTTTTCCAAGATTATAAATTATTACCTAAATCAACAGTTTATGAAAACGTTGCCTTTGCTTTAGAAATATTTGGTCTTCCAAAAGATGAAATACACGCCAAAGTATTAAAAGTTTTAGAATTAGTTGGCCTTAAAAATAAAATTAAAAGTTATCCATCACAGTTATCTGGTGGAGAACAACAACGTGTAGCCATTGCTAGAGCTATTGTCAACGGTCCAAAACTATTGATATGTGACGAACCAACCGGAAACCTAGACCCATCTACTGGTATGGAAATAATGGAAGTCTTAGAAGAAATTAACAAATTAGGTACAACAATTATCA
>CALVRK010000037.1 GCA_944358565.1 uncultured Bacilli bacterium | reverse complement strand
AAAGGTTTTACTTTGATTGAGCTATTGGCCGTAATCGTTATCTTAGCTATTATCGCCTTAATTACAACTCCAATCATTTTGAACGTTATCGAACAATCAAGAAGAAACGCAGCTGTCGATAAAGCATGGGGAACTATCGATGCTGTTAGAGTTGCATATTCACAAGCTCAAGTAGATAGTGATCCAGTAGGTATTCCATTTACTGTTAACTTCCCTAAAGGTTCTAGTAAAGGTACTCAAAACACAGACTGGGGTACTGTAACTGCAACCGGTGGAGGATATGGTAAAGGATATATCAATAACCAAGCCGTATCAGCAAGTGGTGAAATGCCACAAGGTGGTTATGTTACTATCCAAGCAGATGGTAATATCATTGCTTACAAATTGAAATTTGGTCAATATTACTGTACTACTATGAAAGAAGGAACAGATACTTTTGATCCAAATTCAATGTTCTGCTCAAGAACAGAAGACGATGTAAAATTAGGCAGTGCTGCTGATCCTGCAAACTTCGTTGGAGGAACTTACGAAGGAAAAGATTAGAACTAGAAATAGTTCTTTTTTTTCACTTAAGCAAAATATCATATACCATTTTCCTTGCTTAAAAAACTTTAATATGCTATTATTATAATAGAGGCTGGTTATATGAAGGAAGAAAATGAACGTAATAGTACAATTAGAATAGTTGAGTACAGTGCAATTGTAGTGTTTTTTCTTATCGTATTAATCATTTTAGTACCTTCAGTGTCCAAGATTGTTTATAACATGGCTAAAGATTCTGCAACTACTAGTACTAAGGGAACCATTGATACTGTAAAATCATTCTATGTAGATATGAACTTATTAAATGAAGTTGGTTTGCCTTTTAAAGTCGTTTTTGATAAAGATGGATATACTTTCTATGAAAATGGCAAAAAAGTTAATTATGAAAGACAGTTAAATATAAAAAATCAAGGAAAACTGCCTAAAGCCGGTAGTGTTACTATTAACGTTGACGGAACCGTTAGCGTCAAAGATTTAACTTTTGGAAATTTCAAATGTAATCAAACCAATGATCAGAATTTAGTTTGTGATAATAAGTGATAACTTTTAAAGCTATCACTTTTAATATACTAAAACCTTATGATATAATTATATAAAGGTGATAAAACATGAAACAAGAAAACATCAGAAACTTTTCGATAATTGCCCACATCGATCATGGTAAAAGTACTTTAGCCGATCGTATTCTAGAACTTACTGGAGCTATTACTGAAAGAGAAAAACAAGATCAATTGTTAGATAATATGGATATTGAAAGAGAGCGAGGTATAACAATTAAATTAAATGCCGCTCGTCTTAATTATCATTATAAAAATGAAGATTATATTATGCATTTAATTGACACTCCAGGTCATGTCGATTTCTCCTACGAAGTATCACGTAGTTTGGCAGCATGTGAAGGTGCTGTTTTAGTTGTGGATGCGGCCCAAGGTATTGAAGCTCAAACCCTTGCTAATGTTTATTTGGCTTTAGAAAACGATTTAACCATTATTCCGGTTATTAACAAAATAGATCTTCCAAATGCCGATGTTCCAAAAGTAAAAAAAGAGTTAGTTGAAACATTAGGATTTGATGAAGATGAAATTATTTTAACTAGTGCTAAAACCGGCGAAGGGGTCCAAGATTTAATCGAAGCTATAATTGAAAGAGTTCCATCTCCAAACGGTAACCCTAATGGTAAATTAAAAGCTTTAGTATTTGACAGTTATTTTGATTCATATAAAGGAGTAGTAGTTTTAGTTAGAATAAAAGATGGTAAGTTAAAATTAAAAGATAAAATAAAATTTATGGCTACAAACGCTATTCACGAAGTAACCGAATTAGGGTTTAATGATCCTAAACCAAGAAATACCGATGTATTAGAATGTGGTGAAGTCGGTTACATATGTGCTAGTATCAAAAGTATAGGTGATATAAAAGTTGGTGATACCATTACTTTAGAAAGTAACCCAGCCACCGAAAGTTTGCCAGGGTATAAGCCTATGAGGCCGATGGTATTCTGTGGATTATATCCAGTTGATACTAATAGATATCCTGATTTAAGAGAAGCTTTAGAAAAGTTAAAATTAAATGATGCTGCTTTAGAATTTGAACCAGAAACCTCAGAAGCTTTAGGTTTTGGTTTTAGATGTGGCTTTCTAGGACTACTTCACATGGAAATAATTGAAGAAAGATTGGAAAGGGAATTTGGTATTAATCATATTGCCACTTCTCCTTCAGTTATTTATAAAATTACTAAAACCGATAATGAAGTTATTTATATAGATAGTCCAGCCAAAATGCCTGATAGACAAAAAATAAAAGTTATTGAAGAGCCATATATCAAAACTAATATTTATGTTCCAAGTAATTACATCGGTAGTGTCATGGAACTATGTCAAAATAAACGTGGTACTTATATCAGTATGGAATACATCACGACAAATAGAGTTAATATTCACTACGAAATCCCATTGTCAGAAATTGTTTATAATTTCTTTGATAAATTAAAAAGTTCTACCAAAGGCTATGCTTCATTTGACTATGATTTAATCGGTTATAAACCGAGTGATTTAGTTAAAATGGATGTTTTATTAAATGGTGAGGTTGTTGATGCTTTAAGTGTTATCGTCCATAAAGATTTTGCTTATAACCGTGGTAAAGCTATTGTTTATAAATTAAAAGAAATTATTCCAAGACAATTATTCGAAGTCCCGATTCAAGCTGTTATTGGTTCAAAAGTAATTGCTAGGACTGATATTAAAGCCATGCGTAAAAATGTTTTAGCTAAATGTTATGGTGGTGACATCACTAGAAAAAGAAAATTATTAGAAAAACAAAAAGAAGGTAAAAAACGAATGAAAATGGTTGGTAAAGTTGAAGTGCCAAGTGAAGCCTTTTTAGCTGTTTTAAATATTGATGAAGAGTAGGTGATAAAATGACAAAATATATATCAAGAAAAATCAGCAAAAATAGTAGAAAAACAATTGTTGCTCCGACTCCAGAAGAAATATTAGATGATAATTTTAATTACCCTGATTATATTAAGCACATTTTAAATTTAGAAGCTGATTATGATTTGTTAGAAGAATTTTTTGATAGAGATGAAGAAGACGTTACCCCAGTTAATCCACATATTACTGAGGCATATGAAGAATTTGAAAATGCTATTGTCATTTTACAGAAACAATATGAAGACGAAATAAAAACAGGAACTCTATCATTAGATTATAATAAAGCTATGAAAAAAATTGCCCGAGCTTATTTTGATAAATTGAAAGCTATAACTAGCTTTCAATTACAAAAAGAAGCTGAATTTAAGGCTATAACAGCTAAAAGAAATGAACTTGTAACAGCTTTAAATAAAGTCGTAGAGATTAAAAGAAATATTGAAGATGGAGTAGAAAGTCGTCTAACCGCTTTTGTTAATAGAGAGATTCCTTTAGGTAAACTTTATATTTATGACTTAATTCATCTTCAAAATAATGAAATATACTTAAAAAACAAAAAAAAATTAGACGAATATAGACGTATTATAGTTGGCCGATTATTAAATGATGATGGAGTTCAATACAAACCAATAAAAGATCTAAATTTTACAAGGAAAAAATAATGAGTATTTATATTCATATTCCTTTTTGTTCATCCATCTGTACTTACTGTGATTTTTGTAAAGTTCTAAAAAACAACCAATGGATAAATAAATACCTAACATCCTTAGAAAAAGAAATTAAGCAAAAATA
This sequence comes from uncultured Bacilli bacterium, assembly GCA_944358565.1. Lineage (GTDB taxonomy): Bacteria > Bacillota_I > Bacilli_A > RF39 > UBA660 > Coprosoma. The sequence goes on along the minus strand of CALVRK010000037.1, from coordinate 5,714 downwards.
CCACGGTGAATATGTCAAAACATTATATATTGGTGGCGGCACACCAAGTTCTCTAAGCTTAGAAGATTTAACACGTTTATTTATTATTTTAAAAATATTTAATATTGATGAAGATACTGAAATAACTTTTGAAAGTAATAGTGAAGACCTAACCTTAGATAAAATTAATTTTTTAAAACAACATATTAATAGACTAAGTATAGGGGTTCAAACATTTAATAAAAAAACTTTAAAAATATTAAATAGGAAGTTAAATGCCGAAAATTTAAATAATGCTTTTAAAAATTTTGACAATATAAATATTGATTTGATGTATGGCTTTCAAAATCAAAGTATTAATGATTTAAAATCAGATTTAAATAAAATAGTTAAATTAAATCCTACTCATATATCGACATACTGCTTGATTTTAGAACCAAATACTAAACTATATATTGATAACTATACTCCTTTAGAAGAGGATAGAGAAAGAGATATGTATGATTTAATTGTTCAAACTTTAAAAGATAATAATTATGAACAATATGAATTGAGTAACTTTTCCAAACCAAAATACCAATCTAAACATAATCTAGTTTATTGGAATAATGAAAACTATTACGGATTTGGATTAGGCGCTAGCGGATATATTGATAATATTAGATATGAAAATACTAGAAGCTTAACTGAATATTTAAAGGGAAATTATATTTTAGTAAAAGATGAACTTTCATTAGACGAAACTATTCAAAATGAATTTATCCTAGGTTTTAGAAAAATAGCAGGAATTAATAAACAAAATTTTTATCAAAAATATAAAATTAGTTTAAAGGAAATAAATATAATAAACGAACTTTTATCACAAAAATTATTAATAGAAAATAAAAACAATATTTATATTAATTCAAAATATCTGTATACTTCTAATGAAGTTTTATTAAATTTTATCGATTTTACTTTACACAAACATTAGTTTGTGGTAATCTTAAAGTAGGTGATAGCATGAATAATACTTTTAACAAGGAACTTGCATATATTAAAAATCCAAAATATCGTGAAAATGCCCAAAAATTAATAGAACTTCTTCCAGATTATTTTTATGAGGTAGCCGCTAGTTCAACTGGTAAATATCATCCAGCATTCGCTTTAGGTGAAGGAGGCCTTGTTAGACATACTAAAGTAGCTGTGAAAATAGCTTATGAGCTTTCTAATAATGATGTTATCGGTTATTCTTTCACTGAAGATGAAAAAGATCTCATGATAATTGCATTAATTATGCATGATGGTCTAAAACATGGAAAAGTAAAAGAAAAATATGTTAGATTTGATCATCCAGTGTTGATGGCAAATTATATTAAAGAAAATAAAAATAAAACGACATTTAATGATGAAGAGATAGAATTCTTATCAAATGTTATATCTAGTCACATGGGACAGTGGAATACTAATCCATATAGTGATGTTGTACTTCCAGTGCCACATAATAAATATCAAAGATTTGTTCACATGTGTGACTTTCTTGCAAGCCGTAAATTTTTAGATGTAAAATTTAAAAATAATGAAATAGAGGAGTGATTTAAATGGCAAAATGGGATAAAGATTATCTTGAATTATGTAAAAGAATAATAAAAGAGGGCACAGAAGTTGAAAATAGAACTGGTGTAAATACGATTAAAGTACCATCACATCATTTTCACTTTGACTTAGAAGAAGAATTTCCAATTTTAACAACTAAACAGTTATTTATAAGACAAGCTGTTTTAGAGATGCTTTGGATTTATCAACAGCAAAGCAATGATGTCAGATGGTTACAAGAGAGAAATGTTCACATCTGGGATGAATGGGAAGTTGATGAAGATGGTATTTACCGAATTTACGAAGCTCCAAGTGAACAAACTCCATATGATAAAAATCGTGAAGTACCAGTTTTAAATCCATATAGTGTTCCCGTTCATAACCATAATGGGAAATTGGATTATAAACTTGATGAAAATGGCAATATTCTAACCGCAAAAAGTTTAAGTGAAGAGAATAGTCTAAAAATGTTTCCAGATCGTGAAACAGTTAAGAAAAATATAAAGACTGCAAAATTCTATGGTAAACAGTATGCTCATACCATTGGAACAGCTTATGGATATATTGTTGGTAAATTTGAAATGGTTCAAAATTTAATCAATAATTTAAAAACAAATCCAAACGATAGACGTAATGTCATGAGCTTATGGCAAGATGATTATGTTAATACCGCAGTTTTACCATCTTGTGTTTGGTCAAGTGAATGGGATGTAACTGATGGAAAATTAAATGCTTGGGTTCACCAGAGAAGTTGTGACGTTCCTCTAGGACTACCATTTAATGTAACGCAGTATTCCGTTTTACTTAATATGCTAGCCCAGGTTACTAACTTAAAACCAGGAACTTTAGATTGGAGTATTAAAGACGCTCATATTTACATTAACCAAATTGAAGGAATTAAGGAACAAATTCGTCGCGGCGAAGAATTAGAAGATTTAAAAGCTCCAGAGTTATGGTTAAATCCTGAAATAACAGATTTCTTTGAATTTGATAACTCTAAAGACTGCAAAGATGTCAAACTCTTAAATTATAAACATCACGGAAAAATTAGATTTCCACTTGCCCAATGAGACTATCGATTATTGCAGCCATAGGTCAAAATGGTGAACTTGGAAAAAATAATAATTTAATATGGCATCTTAAAGGAGATATGAAATTTTTCAAAGATATAACCCTTGGACATACTATTGTTATGGGACGGAAAACTTTTGAATCCCTGCCCAAACTATTGCCAGGAAGAAAACATATAGTTTTATCAAGAAACAATATTGATATTCCTGAAATAGAAGTTTATCACGATATTCAAAGCTTTTTAAAAAAATATCAAAATAGTGATGAAGAAATATTTAATATTGGTGGTGCTAGTATTTATAAAATTTTATTAGATTATACTGACAAAATATATTTAACCGAAATAGAAAAACAAGCAGAAGCCGATACTTATTTTCCAAAGTTTAATAAAGATGATTATAATGCAACTATATTAGATATTAACCAAGACCAAAATACGGGCATAAAATATAAACACGTTTTATATAAAAGGAGATAAAATATGACAGGCAAATTAATAACCATTGAAGGAACAGATTGTTCTGGTAAAGAAACACAAACCAATTTATTAATAAAAAAACTAAGAGAAGAAGGGTATCAAGTTCAAAACTTTTCTTTTCCAAACTATAATTCGCCAACTGGTAGAATAATTGGTGGGCCTTACTTAGGTAAAGAAGGGTTTGATAAATGTTATTTTGAAGAAGGGTCTACTAAGGTTGATCCTAAAGTGGCTTCATTATATTATGCAGCTGATCGTAAATATAATATTGATAAAATAATTTTCTTATTAGAACAAGGATATAATGTTATCCTTGATAGATATATATATTCTAATATGGCTCATCAAGGTGGCAAGATTATTGATAAAAAAGAAAGAAATAATATGTATAACTGGTTAGATAAATTAGAATTTGATTTAATGGGATTACCAAAACCAGATTTAACCATTTTTCTTCATATGCCAACTGTGGTTGCTGAAGAATTAAAAAATCATCGCAAAGAAAAAGCTGATGGTCATGAAAAAGATAAAAACCATTTAAAACAAGCAGAAATTGCTTATATAGAACTTGCTCAAAAATATAACTTTGTCACAGTAGAATGTTCTGAAAATGGAATGCCTAAAGATATTGAAGCCATAAATGAAATTGTTTATAATAGCGTGAAACCGTATATGAATAAAAGAGGATAACAAGCAAAAGCTTGTTTTTTTGATATAAATTTTTAAAACAGTGTTGCCTTGCGTTTAAAAAAATTATATAATAAATATAACAAAAAAAATTTAGTTGGTAGAATAGTAATATTCGAGGGATGGGCAAGGGGAATATAATTTCTTTGTGAGTAATCTACTCACTTTTTACTCCTAGGTCGCTTTATAGCGGCCCTTTTATGTATAAAAATGTAAATAATTAAATAAACTTTACCATGAAAATAATTGCTCATAGAGGTAATGATGGAATTCATAAAGAAAATAGTTTAGAAGCTATTATAAATTCTCTAAATAGTAAATATACAGATGGTGCCGAATTTGATGTTAGATTAACGAAAGACCACAAACTAATTGTCAACCATGACCCATTTTATAATGGAAATTATATTAGTCACACTAATGTAATAAAATTGCAAAAATCAGGACTAAACACGTTGGAAGAAATATTAAAAAATGTTCATAATAATAAAATACTTATGATTGAAATTAAAGTCGATGACAACAATATAAAAATTATGTCTAAGAAGTTAATTGGTATAATAAAAAAATATAATTTAAATTATTATATTTGTAGTTTTAATTATAAATTTATAAAATACTTTAAAGAAAACTATAATATAAAATGTGGACTAATTATCAGTATAAAAATCAATACCAAATACTTAAATAATGATTTTGATTTTAATTCTATTAATTATTTATATAATAAAAATATTCCTTCAAAAGAAACTTATAGATGGACCATTAATAATAAAAAAGAACTAGATAAAATACCTAAGCATGCAAACATCATTACTGACAATTTTAAACAGATGTATAAATTAGTTAAAGAGCTTGAACAATCTTAACTTTTTCACTTAGAATAATTGCCTTATCGTCAACCTTTTGAATAATTGAAACCACTTTATTTGTTTGTTTTCTAGCTCCGGTAATCATCAAAATAATTTTTCCATCATTCCCACTTTTAATTTTTGAAATTTGAAACTTTTCTTTTTCTAAAACTTTAATAAGATCATTTGCTTTATCATTATTTACTTCTACCATAAATACATTAGTCCCAAGCGCCATCTTTTCTTCTAAAACACTGCCTAAATAAGAACCAAATAAAGCTCCAAAAGCAAAGGCAATTGCTTTAAAAACATCTTTTTGTAGCCCCATTAAAACAGTACCAGTTAATATAATCCAAATTAATGTTACAACAAATTGTAAAATAGCGCCTAACTTCTTTTTCCCATTACTAACGACAATTAATCGAAGTGTTGCTAAAGCATCTTCGATAATTTTAAACACAAATATAGAAATATAAATTAATATGTTCATAAGAACCACCTAAAAATAGTTTACCTAAAAATAAAAAAAACATACCAATTTGCACCAAAGCAAAAAATAATATATAATGTTTAAGGTGATTTCATGGAAATTGATTTAAGCGTTTTAAATACAAAACCAAAAATTATCATCAATACTAAAGTAAACTTTCCTAAAGAAGATTTAGACAAAGCTGGAATATTAAGTATGAATGAAATACATATTCAAGGTGAAGTAACCTCTGAATTAGAAGAGTATTTTATAAAGCTAAATATAAAAGGGAAAATGGTTTTACCTTGCAGTCTTACTTTAGAACCAGTAGACTATCCATTTACTTTAGAAATTGAAGAAAATTTAAATGAAATGATGGAAAACTTTAAAAAAACCCAAAAAACTATTGATATTTTGCCAATAATATGGGAAAATATATTAATGGAAATTCCCATGAAAGTTGTTAGCCCAAAAGCTAAAAATATGAAGACTAAGGGCGACGGATGGGAACTTATAACTGATAGCGAACCAAAGGCAAATAGTAGCCTCGCTAAGTTAAAAGATTTATTATAGGAGGTGTTATTATGGCCGTACCAGCAAGAAA